>JAQVAJ010000233.1 GCA_028690885.1 Clostridia bacterium | reverse complement strand
AGAACCCTTGGCTTCAGGATTGAATATAGGATGGGTCGAACCGCAAAGATGAGGGAAAAACATAAGTCCGTCGGAACCTTGAGGAGCATCTTTTGCAAGCATATCCAGTTGTGAATAACTCATATCCAGAACAAAATTATCTCTAAACCACTTTAACGCCATCCCTGCAGTTGATATCCATGGCATTATGGCATATCTTGTTGTCGCATTATAGTGACAGGGAATCAGCATATCCTTATTAAACTTTGGCATGCTGTTCGAAGGGCTGAATATTGCCATAGCTGTTCCTGTCATCTCGCTTATCGTACCTTCTTTATATATTCCCGCTCCTATAGCAGCCGCTGCCTGGTCCATTGCTGATGTCGCTACAGATATTCTCTTGTAATCAGATACATAAACCCCGCTATCAAGTAAGGATGGAAGCATGTCTTCTTGTATACCGATATATTCTAGCATTTTATTCCACCAGCAGCCTTTTTGTATATCCATATACAAACTGGATGACTGTAATGTCTTTTGAGTTACAAATCTGCCTGTAAGCTTATATAAAAGATAATCCTCCAGAAGGAATATCTTTCTTGTTTTTTTCCATACATCAGGACGGTTATTCTTTATCCACAATAATTTACAGGCAGGCCATATACCTGAGATATCACATTGTCCGGTAAAGTTATATATAAGTTCATTCCCAAAGTCTTTTTTAATATTATAAGCTTCTAATTCTGCACGGTTATCCAGCCATACAATAGCATTACATAAAGGATTACCTTGCTCATCAGCTAGTATCATAGTTTCACACTGGGTATCAATAGCAAGAGCAGAAATGCTAAATTGTTGTGTAACTAAATCAATAGTTCTTTTCAATATATTCCAGTACTTTTCAGCATCAAACTCAATAAATCCACCCTGATGTATAAGTTCATATGTTTCTTCATGCGAAAACATACAGTTGCCGTTTAAATCGAACACTGCTGCTTTTAAAGAAGTTGTTCCAAAATCCAGTCCCAGAAGATTCATTTGTTTTCACTTCCCCATAATTTTTCTATTATTGATAAGGTAGTTTCGACAAGCTTCTTTCCACCTTCATGCCCTGTTATCCCGCTTGAAATATATGCGCTGTAGTGACCGTGTTCTTCAGCTTTTTTTGTAGGAAGATATGAGCCGCATCCGCATGCAAGCTGAATTATAAAAGTCTGAGAAGCCATTGATCTTGCTTTTATTATGTTACCGTAATCCAGAAAAAGTTCAAAAGGATTTGTTACTATTGCTAAATCAGAAAATTTTATAACATGCATTTCAATCTCGTAATCACTTTGCTTCTGCTGATATATATATCTGGCGATTGTACCAGCATGAACATGCATTTTTGCTTTATCGTTAAAATCAAAAGACTTTATTTTCTTATTTTTTACAAACTGATCTATTATGTATGTTGCATTTTCATATTCTTCTTGTGATGCTCTTCTTATAGGAAGTCGCAAATTAATATATTCATGTTTAATAACTGCTTCATCCTTAATCGATTTTTTTGCATCTTCATATACATCAATAATTTCATTAGCTATTCTTTTTGCCGCTTTCCAGCAGCCTTCAATTTCAAACATTGATGGGTCAGCAATTCTGTTTATATTATCTTTTCTTGTTATATTGGGATCATCTATAGGACTGACAGGAGCTACCCATCTTATAAGGTCTCTTGGACACTGGTCCCCTGCTGCAGAACAAAGACTCAGTAAGTATATATCTTTTCCAAACTTCTCTCGTAAAAGAATTTTTACCTTTCCCCAGTAATCAGATGAAATGAAGCTTCTGTGCTCTAATATCTGGCTTGGGCATGCGAGATTTGCAACAATTCCAGTAAGATTTCTCTTTTCGTCAAAAAAGTATATCAATTCAATTCCTGAGTCGTTACCGCCTTCCAAACTTTCAAAATCTGCTCTACTGGTATCTCCCCACATTAAACCGGTAGAGTCCTCATAAACTACCCTTCTGCACATACCTATTGGAGCTCTTCCAAATGCATTGGAAAAAGATGCGGTTTTTTTATTGTTCCATGCTTCTATAATTGCTTGTGAAATCTTATCTGTTAAAAATTCCTCTGCTTCATTGTTTGACATGATTGTATCGTCTTTTGCTTTTTCAATATATGAGAAATCTTCCGGCATATATTTTTTAAGTATATTGAGCGCAGATCCATCCTTATTTTCTTTTCTTTGATAATCTATTGAAGTATGAGTATGTGTAGCATTTATAACTATATTAAATGGATTCAATCCTTCACATCTTCCAGATATCTTTTTTCTTACTGAATCAACAAGATAATCCTCTATATACAATAAATCACAAGAACAAATCACAAAATGATTCTGAGAAGATGATACGGCAATTGCTGTTACAGTTATATCTGTTTCTACATATTCTGAAACTCTCTCATAAAACTGTCCTGCAAGCATAACTTTCTTATTTGGAGTTATACTGTTTTCATACCAGCCTGCTTTGATTGTGTTATTCATTACTTCTTCCTCATACTGTAAGCACTTTTATGCCTATTTCAATTAAGTTCTGTATTTCCTCTTGTGGTGCAGTTTTATTGGTTATTATATAATCAGCTTTATCTGCTGATGTAATGTTTGAAAAAGCTGCTCTTCCTATTTTAAAATAATCTGCTGCTATAATAGAAAGATTTGAGCCTGCTATCATCTGCTGAGTGATTACTCTCTCCTGATGATAATATGTTGTAAGTCCAGCACTAATGCTAACCCCATCAACCGAGAGAATGGATTTGTCTGCATGATAAGCTGATAACTGATTTAATGTATCCTCACCCCATGTGAACTGATAATCAGTATTAACTGAACCGCCTAGCAAGATAATCTTGTGATTATCATTACCTGAAGCTTCCTGTGCTATCGCTACAGAATTTGTGACTATTGTCAAATGCATGCTTTTAGGAAAAGCCATATATACAAAAAGTGTAGTAGTTCCAGAGTTCATCATAATGGTATCATTTTCCTTAATCATCTGAATTACATTTAATGCAATAGCCTTTTTTTCAAATTCATTTGCAGTTGCGCGTTGTTTGAAGCTCATATTAACATAAGTTTTGTATGATGAAATAGCTCCTCCGTAAACTCTGGATAGAAGGCCGCTTTCTTCTAAATCAGAAAGGTCCAGTCTTATAGTAACTTCAGATACATTAAATATACGGCTAAGCTCATTTACTCTGACTTTACCTCTTTTATTCAGCATTTCAAGTATTTTTTCTTTTCTTTCTTCAACTGTTATTTCCATTGATTGCCAGGTTTCATTATGTTTTATTTGTGTTTCGTTTCACTTTCGATTATATGATATAACCATATTTATTCTAATGCAACAATTTTAATAAAATAATTTTATATAGTAAAAAACTTCCCTAATAGGAAGTTTTTTGGTGAGACATCGGAGACTCGAACTCCGGACACCTTGATTAAAAGTCAAGTGCTCTACCACCTGAGCTAATGTCCCATAAGAATGGCTGGGATGGCAGGATTTGAACCTACGGGTGACGGAGTCAAAGTCCGTTGCCTTACCACTTGGCTACATCCCATCATCTCAAATCAAAATGGGGTGAATAAAGGGATTCGAACCCTTGGCCTCTAGGGCCACAACCTAGCGCTCTAACCAACTGAGCTATACCCACCATGGTCGAACAAAGTCTTTTATCATTCTAATGGCTGGGGTACTGTTTGTCAACACATTTTATCACGAAATTCAAAATTCGTAGATTGAAAAAGTAAATTCCGTTCTACAAAGGCATACGGAAATTAGTTCTGCAGTAACTTCCAGCCATATCCCAGTATTTTAATCAATAAAGATATTAATCCTCCGGATAATCTGGTTTA
>JAQVAJ010000232.1 GCA_028690885.1 Clostridia bacterium | reverse complement strand
GTTTACATCAATTCGCCGTTTCTTGTTTGTATCTATAAGGTTCAGTTCAATGTAAAAGAGCTGGTTTTCTATTTTACGGTAATAGCAGAATGTATCGTCATCATTTCCAGCATTGATAAAGCTTCCGTATACCAAAGCTTCATTTTCTTTTCTTAATGCAATAAGATTTTTCATAAAATTCAAAATTGAATTAGAATCAGTTAACTGACTTTTAACATTATACTCCATATAGTCTCTTGAACAATCTATCCATGGTTGTTTTTTTGAAAAGCCTCCGTATGCGCTATCTTCCCATTGCATAGGAATTCTTGCATGGTCTCTTGTGCCAAAACTTACTTTATCCATCGCCTCTTGCTGACTCATTCCTTGTTCTAAGTACATATTATACATATTTATAGCTTCTACATCTCTTAAATCAGATGGTTTACTGAAAATAGAATCAATCATCCCTATTTCCTGTCCCTGATAAAAGTATGGAGTCCCTTTTAGTGTAAGCATTAGCATAATAATGAGTTTTGCAGCATAATTCCTATGAGCTTCATTTTTAGTTATTCTTGATAAGAATCTCGGATTATCATGGTTTTCAAATACAATTGTAGGCCAGCAGCATGTGTTGAACTGTGTCTGCCATTTGAGCATTAGCTGTTTTAATATTCGTAAATCATATTTATATGAATCATATCTGTTTTTCCCTGGATTATTCAACTGGTCAAAGTTGAATATCTGGTCAAGTTCTTTTCTTTTTTCACAAGTTATAAACTTTGAGGCTTCCAAGCCAATTCCTGCACCCTCACCGACTGTAAAGGCATTGTATTTATCAAATGTCTCTTTACGCATTTCCTTTAGATATTCATGCAATTTCGGACCATAAAACATATGCTCATATCCTATTGCTCCTACTAGTCCTTCAAGTGCTTTTGAACCATCTGGCAGACCTTTTGTTTTGGAAATGAGATTAATTACATCAAGTCTGAAACCATCAACACCTTTTTCAAGCCAACGGTTTATCATACAGTAAAGATCATGTCTTAACTGTTCATTTTCCCAATTAAGATCCATCTGTTTTTTTGAAAATACATGCAAAGCGAATTCATCAAGATACTCGTAATAATTCCATGCTGATCCTTTAAAAACAGATGTCCAGTTATTAGGAGGATTACCATCTTTCCCTTTTTTGAAGAAATAGTAATTATGATATTTTGAGTTTTTGTCTTTTAACGCCTTTTGAAACCAAATATGCTCATCTGAAGTATGATTAATGACAAGATCCATTATTAACTTCATTCCCAATTTATGCGATTTTTCAAGAAGCTCGTCAAAATCATCCATCGTACCGAATTCTTCCATGATTTTTTCATAATCACGAATATCATAACCATTGTCATCATTTGGTGAATCATATACAGGTGAAAGCCATAAAGCATCTACTCCCAGATCTTTTAAATAGCCAAGCTTCTGTATTATACCCTGCAAATCCCCTATTCCATCATTATTGGAATCCATAAAAGACCTTGGATATATCTGATAGAATACTGCGCTTTTCCACCAGGCTTTGGTTTCGTGTCTGACATCACAAACATGCTTTTTTGGTTCTCTGTTCAACATTGTGATAAGTGTATCTAGAAAGTCATCAGATATTAGATTTTTGGTTAATGATGGAAGCTTTTTAAGTGGTATGTTCCCAATAAAAGGATTCTTAAACAGAAATGGTTTTTTACCTGACATATACAGAATCAAATCCAGTATGTCTTTACCTAAAGGCGCATCAAATAGCGTTTTTATTCTGCTATCTTTCGTGTACATTTCAGCTCTCCTTCTTTATTACAATTCTATCATTTAATAATATATGAATCAAACATAAAAATATATTTTATCTGGAAATTTGATTCAGTGATATAATCGTTATTAAACTTTATTTTGAGGAGTATATGCTATTAAAAGAAAACATGAAGATTCTTATGACCGGAGACTCGGTCACTGATTGCAATATAAGAAGTAAACTACCTTCGTAATAACTGAAGTGTCTCGCTAAAAATCTTGGTTTTACATTCAAATCAAAGGGTAATAATCTTATAACGATTTTGATTTATTAATTGTGATATAAACATCAGGTATAGTCTTTAAACTAATCAACATTCTCCTTTATTGTATAACAATACTCATAATTTAAACCCAATTCATTTTTTAACCCTGTATATTCACCTGCAACATCCGAAGGTGCAAAATACTGGCTTAAATATCTTGTCAAAGATTCCATATCAGCATCACAATTTGTCTCTATAGTTATAGACTCAATGTATTCGTTTTTATATGCCTCTTTTTTATACTTATTATTATTACCCACATATGTTATATATATTACATCATACTGATCTGTTGAATCTTCAGGCAACTCGTAATAACCTATTGCCGTAAATGCAACATATAACAAATTATTAGGGTTGCTTTCATCTGTTGCACATAACTCTAAAATTTGTTGGTCTGTTGATACATAATGTCGAATAGCTTCAAACATTGGTGCAGGAACAATAGCATATCCTTCCATGGCACTCCCTCTTTGTGTAGCACGATTTCTGTAATCTTCCTCTCTTTGTACAACAAGGTCTTTGTTTGTGTAAGTACCATAAAAATATATCTCACTGTTCTTTTTATCGCTTTTAATTTCACTTATACTTGTAATAGCCTGATGATAAGGCGGTAGCGGATAATCCATCCAGATACTGTCTTGCGACCTTCCTAAAGTCATCAGCTTTAAACCATAAGGCTGATAATTCGTCCCCGAAGGGTAATCCGCCGGATTCACCCCTTTTCTACCCGTACTTATTACTATGTCGGTTATGTACCTAGAATAATCGAAGTAATCTTTTACTAAAGCATCGCTATATAAATGCGACATCTCCAGATTTTCTTTCCCGTCTATCCTAGAAATGGTTATTACATTCTTTTCAAAATCTGCGTCTTCCTCAATATATACCGGCTCTAATCCCACAGTGTTTATAAACATATATGGATAGGGTTCATTAAGCCTGTTTATCCTCTTTGAATATTGAGAAAGCATATTATCGTCTGCGAATATATTGTTTATGTAATATACGAAATTGGCAAGATCTTTGTTTTCATCTACATCAATCTCCATGTATTCAATATGATCCGATACATCCATATTAACTCCTGCTACTGCTCTACTAAGTCCACCAAAGGACAGATATATAGCGTCATGTTCTTTGTCTGTTGCATATTCCCCTATTATCTTGAAATTTTCAAAACTGTTTGTGGTGGAATTTTTAATGGAAATAACCTTTTTAGCGTCAGATAACCTAGCTTTAATATGCTTACTCAAGGTAGAGGGAATAATAGCGTAATTCTGAAGATTATCTTCTAGCAAATCCGCAGTATAGCCTTCATATAATGTAATCTTACTAACTTCTTTATCTGTAAATATACCGTTTAGTGTAGTTATACCTATACAATACTTTATCGAATCAATAACTTCCTTAACTTCACTACTGTCCGATTTTGCATAAATGCCTTCAGAACTAGACATGCTTAAGCTTGTATTGCTCATCATATATCTTACCGATGAAATATTTAGACTGACTATTTCATCTTCAAATTCCGATCTGCTTCTCAATATATACATAGCATATTTCAATGGCATATTTAACGGCTCTTGACCGTCCACTCTTTTTATAACTATGTCACTTTTAAAGGTCGTTACATTAAAAATCTCCAACAGTTTTTCCGATCTGTCACAAGACACTGACAACAATGCTGTTATAACAATCACTATTAAAATAACTATAGTTATACCTGCTTTTTTCCTGCTTTCCATGCTGTTTGTTTATCCATTCACCATTGATATGATTGGATTCTCCTTTCTCT
>JAQVAJ010000231.1 GCA_028690885.1 Clostridia bacterium | reverse complement strand
CCGTTTCATGTTTTGCATCCTTTCCTTTTTTAGACACATATTAATGATTAAAGGTTCCCTAATCTATGCTCTTATTCGAACTGGCTTTCATGCTTTCTGAAGAAGTCTTCTTTAGGTTCTAAAAATGTAGTTTTTGCATCTTTATCAATAAGCAGCTCTTCCACAGAAGAAAATGCATAATCCCAGCTCCACAGTTTATCAGAAAAACCTATGTATTCTTTTGCTTTTTCACATCCTGTTGGTGCAATAGGATGTAAAAGAAGAAGCGCTGTTTTAATACCATGGAAACAGTCTGTTAATATCTGATTTCTCAACATTTCATCATCATTAGCTTCCGCAGTCCTTATATTATTAGCCCAGTGTTTGTTTATTATCCTTACATAACTGTCCAGTACATATGCAATTCTGTGAATATCATTGTTATACATGTGCTTCTCATATTCCAGTATCGCATCATCTGAAGCATCTATTATTTCTTCGGATACCTTACCAATAATTACTTTTGAGTCATTGTATTTCTGTATTGTATACAGACATGACCTTATAAGTCTGTTAAAAACATTAGTAAGAAGATTACCTTCTTTTAATGCAGGGTCTACCCCCTCCTGCTCTTCTTTTGGAAGCAAAGCCTGTGGTTTAAAGGAACTGCTCTTGCTTGTAAGCCCGAGGCTTATGAAATGCATCCTTAACTGTTCAGGAGTATAAAACTGTAATAGGTCATTTGCCATAGGCGGCTTGATTTGCGAACTGCTGCTGGCTTTTTTATCCATAAACAGAATGTGCTTATTTGCAATTATCTGAGGAAGATGAATCTTGGTCATGTCCAGAGTATCAAAATCCGGATGATTCATTACTGCAAACATTGCCATTTCAGCAATACAGTAGAAGTATATATTATCTTCTCCAATAAACTGATAAACCATTGAATCTTCATCCTGCCACCACTTCTTCCACTCATCTTCTTTTGCACCTTTTTCCTTAAGATATGCTTTTAAAAATGATATAGGTGCCCATAACGATTCAGGCCATACCCAGAAGGTAAGGTCTTCAAGATTATCTTTTTTCGGTACTGGAACTCCCCATTCAATATTTCCTGAAAGACGGAAAGGAACCAGTGTTTTCCCTGTACGGTATCTGATCTGTCTTTCATTTAAGACATCCCTTGCAATGTCACGGTCATCAAGATTTTCAAAAACAAATGTAATTGAAGATTTCTTTTCCTCATCTATAGTCTCATGTTTTGGAAAAGCTTTTTCTAAATCTTCTAAATCATCTATCTGCTTTCTTTGCACATAAATAACAGGAGGTTTCAAAAATTCATCAATAGCGTCAATTATGAATTTCCTTGTTACAGAATCTTCCCTTAAGTTTTTTGTGTATTCCTGCATTTTGTCTCTGAAGTCTTCTAACCTGAAATACCAGTTCTCAACATCAACTATCTCTGGTTTCAAGCCTGATAAAGTACTTTTCGGATCTATAAGCTCTTCTGGCATATACTGATGCCCAAGCGCGCATTCATCTGCATAAGCTTTATCCGAACCGCATCCTTCAAATGGACATCTGCCTTCTACCTGTCTGCCATTTAAAAGAATCTGTAATTTAGGATCGAAAAACTGCGGTGTGGACATAACTGAAAGATATCCGCTTTTATACAGAGTTTCAAAAACCTCATTTGATACCTGTCTGTGTATTTCCTTGTCTTTGTACAAACCTGATGCTCCGAAATGATTGAGGCTTATCTCATATTCATCCAATGTCTTTTTCTGCTTAATATGATTTGATTCAACATATTCAGTAATATCTTTATGTTCTGTATTCCCGCTTTCTTTAAGCTTCCTGAAGCTTTCCAGAATTGGAGAACCATAACAATCTGTACCAGATACAAAGATTACGTTTTCAGCTCCTATCCTGTCTCTTAAGAACCTTGCATAGGTGTCCGCATGCACGAACATTCCGCCTATGTGTCCGAAATGAAGTTCCTTGTTGCCATATGGCATGCCTGCAGTTATAACTGCTCTTTTTGGAAATATCGGTCTTTTAATGTCTTCTTTCATATTAGTTCACTCCTTCTGGAGGCTATAAAAAAGCCCCCATAAAACTGTTGTTTTATCAGGGGCGATTAATATCGCGGTGCCACCCTTTTTCACATATCCGTCACCGAATACGCCTTATTAAGTATCATCATACTTATGTCCTGTAACGGGAACTCCCGGTTTTCACGGCTCCAAGGCCTGTTTCGTGTGATATGCAATACCCTTTCTCAGCTTCAAGGCTCTCTGTAAATCCATTCTTCACACTACTTATCTTATCATCGCCCTTATTACAGAAAGTATAGAACAAGGTACAGATTATGTCAAATATAACTTTATGTGTACTATACTTGATTAGTACACAAGTACATCTAATTACGGAATAAGATTACATATTACCCGTTACAATTCCGGAAAAAGGTTACTTACTGACCTCTATTTATCTGGTAAAAGGTTACACAACATATTGACTTATGCCTTAATTAAGGATAAAATCCAAATAAGAAGTAAAGAGGTTTAAAATGCTAAGAAGAAAAATCGAAAATGAGTTACTAAAATGGAAGCAGGTACATAATAAGACAGCACTTCTAATTACTGGAGCAAGGCAGGTTGGTAAGACTGCATCTATAAGACAGTTTGGCAAAAATCATTATGACAATTTCATAGAGATAAACTTTATAACAGACACAAATGCATATAAAATATTTAATGACAGTTTAAGAGCTGATGATATAATCTTAAACCTTTCTACCTTTGTCAAAAAGGCTCTTGTCCCTGGTAAAACACTGATTTTTCTTGACGAAATACAGGAATGTCCAAATGCAAGGACTGCAATTAAATTTCTTGTTGAAGACGGTAGATTTGACTACATAGAATCGGGTTCGCTTCTTGGAGTCAGCTACAAAGAAATACCCTCCCTTCCGGTGGGATATGAAGAAATCCAGCAAATGTATCCTATGGATTTTGAGGAATTCCTCTGGGCTAACAATATCCAGGAAGATACCATAGATTATTTAAAAGAATGTTTCATGAATGAAAGATACATAAGCGATGTCATTCATGAAGAAATAAAAAAGCTATTTCAAAGATATATGATAATAGGGGGTATGCCTGCAGTAGTAACAAGATTCGTAAAAACAAAAGATATTGGACAGGTTATTAATACCCAAAAACGAATAATGGAGTTATACAGACAGGATATAACAAAATACTCAGTTTCTGAAAAGATGAAAATTAGGCAGATTTTTGATCACATTCCTGCAGAATTGAATAAAAACAATAAAAGATTTACCATGTCAGATATAAATAAAAACGCAAAATACCACAGATATGAAAGCGGTTTTATGTGGTTAGCTGATGCTGGAGTCTCACTCCCATGCTATAACATATGCCAGCCAGTTTTACCTTTTGAATTAAATACGAAACATAACCTATTTAAACTGTTCCTATGCGACACAGGCTTGTTGTGTTCACAATCTTTGGGTAATATTCAATTTAGCATTCTTAATGGAGATACTACAGTTAATATGGGAAGTATTCTAGAAAACACTATCGCACAGATACTGGTGTCAAACAGTTTCAAATTATACTATTACAATAGTAAAAAAACCGGAGAAATTGACTTTGTCATTCAAAAGGGTAATTATGTCATACCAGTCGAATGCAAATCAGGGAAAGATTATTCTACACATAAAGCTTTGGAAAAACTTATGTCCGTAAAGGAATATAATATAAAAGAGGGCATAGTCTTATGTTCAGGCAATGTTAAAAGAGACAAAAGAATCCTCTATTTGCCTTGGTATATGGTTTCTTTCATTACCCAGCCCTCGATAGACTCATATATAGTTGATTAGCTTTATTC
>JAQVAJ010000230.1:1856-3896 GCA_028690885.1 Clostridia bacterium | reverse complement strand
TTCAAAAGGACAAAAAAGAAAAAAGGGAAAAGAAGAAAAGAAAATCTGAAGGTTTAGAAGAAAAAAGTATGAAAATAGGCACGAAATTAGTTTTAATGCTGTCAATAATAATGACAGCTTTGATGGCTCTTGCATTTGTATTGGTTATCAAAGTTTCTTCTGATAATGCCAATGAAGCAGCTATTAACAATATCTCATCTGTTGCTAATAATAATGCAGGTATGATTAAAGCATCATTGGAAGTACCGCTAGATACAGCAAGAGCCTTAGCAAACAGCTTTCAGGCTTATACTGATATAAAAGCAGAAGACAGAAGACGTAACTTTAATACAATATTGAAAAATGTACTCAAAGAAAATGAGGAATATGTGGGAGTCTGGTCCTGCTGGGAACCTAATGCACTTGATGGAATGGACCTTCAGTTTACTGCAACAGAAGGTACAGATACAACAGGAAGATTTATATCTTCTTGGCAGAGGGTTAACGGAAATATTATACTGACACCTTTAGTTGATTATGCAACTTATGGTCCTGGTGATTATTACCTAAAAGCAAAATCCACAAGAGGAGAAATAATTCTAGATCCATATTTTTATGAAATGGATGGTAAGGATATTCTACTTACAACTGTTACGGTGCCAATAAAAAACAATGTAGGTAAAGTAATTGGTGCAGTTGGTATAGATATCGCATTATCTGAACTTCAGAAAATGGGTTTTGACAAAGGAGGTTATTACAGTGCAAATACTTATGTAATATCAAATAATGGTACATATGTAATTGCTCCTGATGAAAATATTGTTGGAACTGTAATCGAAAATCAGCAAATAGATGAAGAAAAAGATTTATTATCAATTATTTCAACTGGCGAAAAATATCAAACAGAAAAAAAGTCAGTTGTTTTTTCAGATATGGTGAGTGCCTGTTATGTTCCAATTACCCTTGGAAGTACAACAACTGCCTGGTCACTTTATGTTGAAGTTGATAAAACTGAAGTAGCAGAGTCTACTAAGGATATTATAGTTCTCATGTCAGGAATATTTGCAGCTTTATTGCTGACAGTTATAGTGACATTACTTATAATTATCCAGTTTATTGTTAGCAAACCCATAAAAGAAACAGCTGATTTTGCAAAGGCATTATCTTTGGGAAGGCTAGATGCAACTGTAAAGATTAAATCGAAAGATGAAATTGGGCAACTTAAGACACTTTTAGATAATGATATGCGTAATACGTTTATGAAAATCGAGAAGGCCAGAGTTGATATTGATAATGCTTCAAAGCAGGTAGCTATAAGTTCACAACAGTTGTCTGAGGGAAGCCAGTCAATCTCATCTGGTTCTACCCAACAGGCTAGTTCTTTGCAACAATTATCAGCTTCAGTAGAACAAATAGCGGAGCAGTCAAACTACAATGCTGATATTTCAAACAAGGCTAATAAATTATCTCAAAACGCGAAGGAATCGGCTTCACAAGGAAATGATCTCATGAAAAACATGCAAGTTGCCATGAGTGATATTAATAAATCATCTAATAATATATCAAAGATTATAAAGGTAATTGATGATATAGCATTCCAGACAAATCTACTAGCGCTTAATGCAGCTGTAGAAGCAGCAAGAGCAGGTGCGCACGGAAAAGGTTTTGCAGTTGTTGCCCAGGAGGTCAGAAATCTTGCAGCAAGGAGCGCAAAAGCTGCAAGTGAGACAACAGAATTAATAGAGGGTTCAATAAAGAATGTCAATAGGGGTACAGAAATCTCAAATATGACTGAGCAATCATTGAAAGACATAGTTGAGAATATTGATAAAGCATATGAATTAGTAGAACAGATTTCCAAATCATCTCAGGAACAGTCAAGTTCTGTTAATCAGATTAACAATGCTCTTAATGAGCTATCCAAAGTAGTACAGAGTAATTCTGCATCTGCAGAGCAGACTGCTGCATCTAGCGAGGAATTATCGAGTCAGGCAGCTTTACTTAAAGACATGGTATCTATGTTGAAGATATCAGAAGAAGAAAAAGCTGAAAACGAGTAAT
>JAQVAJ010000230.1:0-1756 GCA_028690885.1 Clostridia bacterium | reverse complement strand
TAAACAAATATTGAAAGCTGCCGATATATTAGTTAAATGGATATACATGAATTACTAAGCGTATGAAAAGCAATTCACAAATGCCTTATTTACATCATGTATTGACATAAAAATTAATATCTAATACTTAAAAACACAAAAATATAATCAGAATGTGCTTAGTAGTATTAAGATGCAAAAAAATAGAGGGGGATAAATTGAAAAAATTATTTAAGAATTTCGGAGTAGGTAAGAAGATAAGTGCATTACTCATTATATCTGTCATTGTGGTAGTTCTGATAGCTGTAGGATTTGCCATAGTCAGATTTATGAATCTGATGCAGGAGCAATCAATTGAGCAGGCTATCAAAGGTGTGCAGGGATTGGAACAGCAGATATCAGTTAGAAGAGATAATGCAGATGGAGTTGCATATCTTCTTTCGCTAAATTCTGAAGTTGGAGCTGGTATTGCGGACAAAGATCGAACTGCATTAAAACAGGTATCTGATAAGATACTAAAAGACATTAAAACAGATTTTATTATTTTTACAGATAAAAATGGAAATGTTTTGTATAGGTCTGATGATTCTTCAAAATTTGGCGATAACATTTCATCACGTGATAGCATAAAAAGCGCTTTATCAGGTAAAGGAGTAGCTCTTGTGGAAAGAGGCGGAGATATTCCTTTAATAATAAGTGGTTCTTATCCTGTTATGAATGAATCTGGTATTGTTATTGGAACAGTTTCTTCAGGGTATAGGCTTGATAAGTTTGAAATGCTTGATGATACCAAATTCGTTGTTCAGACAGACTTAACAATATTCTGCGATAATATTCGTATATCTACTACTATTGAAAATAATGGTCAAAGAGTAGTTGGAACTGAATTAGATCCTGTTATAGCTAATATTGTTTTAAATCAAAAGACTGACTATACAGGAGAAGCTGATATTCTGGGTAACAAATTTATAACCTACTATTTGCCAATAATGGATGCAAGTAATAATTCAATAGGTGTACTCTTTGCAGGAAAATCAATGGAACAGTTTAATGCTGAGCTGGCAGAGATAATCTGGTTTATTGCTGGTTCTTCTTTGGCTGCAGTAATATTTGTTACTATTATTTCTATGTTCATTGTAAAAAAGACAATGACCAATCCAATAAAAAATACAGCACAGCTTGCAAATGAACTTGCGCTAGGCAATCTGGATCATCCGATAAATATAAAAAATAAAGACGAAATAGGAGATCTTGCAAGTATATTGAATGTAAATGTAAGAGATGTCTTTAAACGGATTGAAGAAGTTAGAGTTGACATAGATAATGCTTCAAAACAAGTTGCTGTTGGAACTCAGCAGTTAGCTGACGGAAGCCAGTCAATATCATCAGGTGCAACAGAACAGGCAAGTTCACTTGAACAGCTAACAGCTTCTGTTTCTCAAATAGCTGAACAATCAAATCAGAATGCAATAAGTTCAAATAAGGCAAATCAGCTTTCTATGGATGCGAAAAATTCAGCAGTACAGGGTAATGACCTAATGAATGATTTGCAGAAAGCAATGCAGGATATAAACAAATCATCACTTGATATATCAAAGATAATAAAAGTTATTGATGATATAGCATTCCAGACTAATATACTAGCTCTTAATGCAGCTGTTGAAGCTGCAAGAGCTGGAATACATGGAAAAGGATTTGCTGTTGTTGCAGAAGAAGTAAGAAATCTTGCTGCAAAAAGTGCAAATGCAGCAAAAGAGACTACAGAATTAATAGAAGG
>JAQVAJ010000229.1 GCA_028690885.1 Clostridia bacterium | reverse complement strand
GTTATATGTTCTGGAGTAAAACTGACTGCTGAAGCTATATACAAACGTGCAGCTAAGCTTCCAAACATTGATATAGTAATGCCTCCAAAAATTATTGGGAAGAATACCATTAATTCCATGCAGGCAGGTATCGTTTACGGGTATCTCGGTCAGGTTGCGAACATAGTTAAGAATATGAAGAAGGAGCTTGTAGAAGACTATAACCAGATATATGAAGATATAAAGGTTATAGCTACAGGGGGGCTTTTAAATTTAATTGCAAAACAGAGTGAATATATCGATTATGTGGACAGCATGCTTACCTTAAACGGCTTAAAGATGGTTTATGATAAGAACAAACCCAGAATAGAGGGAAAGGCATAGATAATATATGGCAAAAGGAATGATAATTTCTTTCGAAGGAACTGATGGTTCCGGAAAGACCACTCAAATTAAAGCACTGAGTGAATATCTTGTTAACAAAGGATACAAGGCTCAAATGCTTAGAGAGCCAGGCGGAACAAAGATAGGAGAGGAAATACGGCATATTTTACTGAATAAGGATAATACTGAAATGGCCTCTCTGACGGAAATGCTTTTATATGCTTCATCAAGAGCACAAATGATGGAAGAAAAGGTTCAACCATTGCTTAATGAAGGTTATGTCGTAATACTGGACAGGTTCTTTGATTCAAGCCTTGCATACCAATCTTATGGAAGGAATCTGGATTTTGATGCTGTGCTTGCAATAAATCTTGCGGCTGTTAAGAATATTATTCCAAAGATAACATTCTTTATAGATATAACACCTGAGCAGTCTTTAAAAAGAAGGAAAAATGCTACAGAAACAGACAGGCTGGAAAATGAGGATATGTCCTTTCACTATAAAGTGTATGAAGGATACAAGCAATTACTTAAGAGGTTTCCTGAAAGAATAATAAGAATAGATGGAACTGAGACACCAAAGGAAATAACAAAAGAAATAATAAAATATGTAGATATAATAATGAAGGAGGAATAGATGAAGCTTATATTCGCAATTGTAAATGATGAAGACGAACTTGACGTAATGAGAGGCTTGAGCCAAGAAGGTTATGGTGTAACCAAGCTTTGTTCAACAGGCGGATTCTTAAAATCCGGAAATACAACCCTTCTTATAGGCGTAGATGATGAAAAAATGGATCATGCTATAGAAATCATCAAAACAAAATCAAAGAGCAGAAAAAAAGTAGTAAACTCATCCATGATAGGTTCATCACAAGGTGCAGTGCTTACTGGATATCCTATAGAGATTACTATGGGCGGAGCCACAATATTCGTAACTGATGTAGTCAAATACATTAAAGAATGAAATGACAGGATTTGATGATATCAAAGGAAGAAAGCCTTTAAAGAATCAACTGAAAAAACTGATTGATAAAGGCAGGATAAGTCATGGGTATATATTTGAAGGCCCAAAGGGTTCAGGAAAGAAGCTCATAGCAGATGCTTTCGCTGAACTTCTTTTTTGCTATAATCAAAAAGGGTTGGAAACTTGTAAAACGTGCAAAGGCTGTACAGGATATAAGGAAAAATATGTTCTAGAAACAGAAAAATCCATATCAGTTGATGATATAAGAAGCCTGGTTGCAGATACTGAACTGATGCCTTTTGGTAATAACAGAAAGATATATATAATACATGATGCTGATACAATGACAGACCAGGCTCAGAATGCATTCCTGAAAACACTGGAAGAGCCGCCCCCATATGCATTCTTTATGCTGACTGTAACTAATTCCGAGCAGATAATTGATACGATCCGTTCACGATGTATAATACTTTATACCGGAGTAAATACAAAACAGGAGGTTCTTGAATATCTCGAACAGAACAATCCTGATGCTGATACTAAAAGCATATATGCTGCAGCATGTTTTGCTGAAGGCTGTATTGGAAGAGCAGCTGGCCTCATAAACGACCAAAGTTTTATACAGTGCAGAAAGACAGCTGTAGATTACATAACTAAAAGCCAGCAGGATTTTGATATAAAAGATTTGAAAGGAGATGTCTTGGTCTTTTTAGAAATACTCCAAAGCTTGTTTCGGGACATGCTGGTTTACAAAGCGACTAATGATTCATCAAACTTGATAAATACCGATATATCGGATATTATTAAGAGAACAGCAGAGAGAAACAGCAGCAAATCGTTGCTGATAGCATTTAATTCTGCTATGAAAGCTTCTGAATACATAAAAGATAATGTATCACAGAGTATAGCTATAGGAACGTTGAACATAGAACTTATGGAGGAATTAAATATATGGTAACAGTTGTAGGTATAAAGTTCAGACAATCGAACAAGATATATAGTTTCGCTCCTGGAGACTGGGAGCTGAATATAGATGATTTGGTAATAGTTGAAACAGTAAGAGGAATCGAGATGGGAACCGTAGCTTCGGAAATTGCCCAGGTTGAAGAATCCAAAATTATTGCTCCTTTAAAGGAAATAGTTAGAAAAGCAACAGCTGATGATATTGCCAAAGCTGAGGACTCAAAAAATAAGGAAAAGGAAGCTTTTGCTATTTGCGAAAAGAAGATACAGGATCATAAAATTAATATGAAGCTGGTAGGTGTAGAGGCGACATATGATATGAGTAAGATACTGTTCTACTTTACCGCAGATGGAAGAGTGGATTTTAGAGAACTGGTTAAAGATCTTGCAGGTACATTTAGAACAAGGATAGAACTAAGACAGATTGGAGTAAGAGATGAGGCCAAACTTTTAGGCGGTATAGGTATTTGCGGAAGGCCGTTTTGCTGTAAGACATTTTTAAATGATTTTCAAACTGTTTCAATAAAAATGGCAAAAGATCAGGCTATGTCTTTGAATCCCTTGAAGATTTCCGGAGTTTGCGGAAGGCTTATGTGCTGCTTAAAGTATGAGCATGAAGTCTATACGGACTTAATTCGTAAAACCCCTGGTATCGGCGCCATTGTCAAAACCAATGACGGTAAGGGAGAAGTAATTGATGTTTCAATGTTAAAAGGAGAACTTAAGGTTAAACTGGACAAAGGTGAGGAAATTGATATCCGTACATATAATGCACAGGATGTTGAGGTTCTTAAAAGATCCAGCCGCTATAAAGTTTTACCATCTGATGATGAGGCCGTTGATGATAATGAGTTATCAAAACTTGAAGATAAATAAAAAAAGATTGTATCTTACTAATTTTAATAGTAGAATAACCTCTAACGGGAATGAAGTTCTCCCTACAGGTTTGATATAATCCTGTTAAATAAAAACCGCATTAAGCTGATGACTTCTGGAAACAGAGCATCAGTTTTTTTATGTTTAAGGAGGAATGCATGTTACTAACTATAGCTTTGATTTTTCTTTGCGCTTTATTGCTTTCAGGTATTTTAATAAAGTTTAAACTGCCAGGTCTTCTAGGCATGTTAATTGTCGGGATTGTTCTGGGCCCATATGTTTTAAATCTGCTTGATGATTCAATTTTAAATATATCTGCTGATTTGAGAACTATAGCATTGATAGTTATTTTACTAAAAGCCGGGTTGTCTATGAATCTTAATGACTTAAGAAAAGTAGGAAGACCAGCAATTTTGATGTCATTTGTGCCGGCAAGTCTCGAAATCATAGCTTTTATTGTGTTTGCTCCTATGTTACTAGGTATTACATACTTAGAAGCTGGATTGATAGGTGCTGTAATGTCAGCTGTTTCTCCAGCAGTAGTAATACCAAAAATGAGTAAACTTATAGATGAGGGATATGGGACTGACAAAGCTATTCCTCAAATGATAATTGCAGGAGCTTCTGCTGATGATGTTTTTGTAATAGTTATATTTACTTCACTAATTTCCATTGCAACTGGTGGTTCCTTTTCCATTTCTGATTTAACAAAAATACCAGTTTCTATAGTAT
>JAQVAJ010000228.1 GCA_028690885.1 Clostridia bacterium | reverse complement strand
TAATATATATAGTTATAAAAAATAGGAAAGTTTAAATAGTTATGAATAATATCAAATACGATTTCAAAAGAAGAGCTAAAGAACTTGTAAGTAAGATGACTTTAGCGGAAAAAACTGCACAAATGCAATATGAGTCTGAAGCAATTGACAGATTATCCATTCCAGCATATAACTGGTGGAATGAGGCATTGCATGGAGCAGCAAGAAGCGGGACTGCAACAGTTTTTCCTCAATCTATTGCCTGTGCAGCTTCATTCAATGATAAGCTGATGAAAAAGGTCGGTAATGCAATATCTGATGAAGTTAGAGCCAAGTACAACCAATACAGTAAATTCAATGGTACTGAAATTTACCAGGGTCTTACATGCTGGTCACCTAATATAAATATATTCCGTGATCCGAGATGGGGAAGAGGACATGAGACATATGGGGAAGATCCATTACTTACAGCGAAAATGGGTACAGCATATATAAAAGGAATGCAGGGTAATGATAAGGCATATAAAAAAGTCGACTGTACATTAAAACATTATGCAGTGCACAGCGGACCGGAATCACTACGTCACAGTTTTGATGCATTTGTAAGTGAAAAAGATCTGTACGAGACATACCTATTCGCATTTAAATACTGTATAAAACACTCAAACCCATCTGCTGTAATGGGAGCATATAATAGAGTTTATGGTGAGCCATGCTGTGGAAGTTCTTATCTTCTAGAAAAGATATTAAGGAAGGAGTTTGGCTTCAAAGGATATGTTGTTTCAGACTGCGGGGCTATATGTGATTTCCATAAGTATCACAAAGTTACGGAAAATGAGGCTGAAAGTGCTGCTTTGGCAGTAAAAAGCGGTTGCGATCTTAACTGTGGAGACACATATAAATGGTTAAAAGTAGCTGTCGCAGAAGGAATGCTTACAGAAGAAGACATTACTAAATCATCAGAAAGATTATTCGAAGCAAGATTCCGATTAGGAATGTTTGATAAGGAATGTAGATATAATCAGATACCCTACAGTGTAATATGCAGTAAAAAGCACAAAAAACTGAATCTTGATATGGCTAGAGAAAGTATAGTTCTGCTCAAGAACTCAGGAATACTTCCGTTAAGTAACGATAAGAAAATTGCCATTATTGGTCCCAATGCAGATGATTTATCTGTTCTTTTGGCAAATTACAATGGAACAGCAGATGATTACTACACTCCTTTAAGAGGAATTAAAAAACTATGTAAAAATGGAGTAATTTATGCAAGGGGATGTCATGTAACAGAAGATGAGTCTACCTGGAGATATGGCGAACATCCTATGAGAGAAGCAATTATAGCGGCAAATCATAGTGATGTTGTTATAATGTGCATGGGAATAAATCCGCAGATTGAAGGAGAAGAGGCATTACATAAAGGATTTAAAGGAGACAGAGACTCAATAGAAATGCCTTTAATACAGCAAAAGTTATTTAAGGAAATAAGAAAAACGAATAAGCCAATAATCTTCGTTAATATATCAGGAAGCTGTATTGATCTTTCATTGCCAGACAAAGAAGCAGATGCTGTTATTCAGTGTTTTTATCCAGGTGCTTTAGGTGGAATTGCGTTAGCTGATGTTGTTTTTGGTAAAGTTAGTCCAAGCGGGAGGCTGCCTGTGACTTTTTACAAGGACACAACGGATCTTCCTGATTTTGAAGATTATTCAATGGAAAATCGAACATACAGATTTTTTAAGGGAAAACCAGTATATTCTTTCGGATTTGGTCTTTCATATGCTGATGTAGAAGAAAAATGGATAGATGAAAATACTGTCGAGATCTCTAATAAAAGCGATATAGATACAGATTATTCTGTTCTTAAATTTCAGAAGAAACCTGACATGAAACTTTTAGATTTTAAAAAAGTCAAATTAAAAGGAAATAGTAAAAAAATAGTAATATTTAGTTAACAAGTTTTATATGATAATTTTTGGAGGGGGCAATGAAAATTTTTAAATTTATTCTTAACAGTGTTAAGGAGGCGATGTCAAAGTTCGTCGTATCATTTTATGGAAGTATAATTATATTCATACTAGCTTCTATACAGGTAATATTTGATGTTGATGAAGAGATATATATGAGGATTATATTTGCTGTTGCTTTTTCCGTTTTAGCTTCAATAATGTTTCAGCTTATGAGTCTTCAGTATAACTACAGCAAAAAGATGGATATTATTCAAAAGATTTTTTCTTCTGCTCTTGCCATTCCATGCTATTTTATAATTAAAAATATATTTGAGTCTGATTATATATTCATGGGTTATTTTGGATTGATTCTGTGCTTTATAGTCATATCTCTGTTTCTTATGTACAATTGCGAGAAGCAAGACCTTATTTTCCCACAGATAATAAAATCGGGATTCTTTTCTGTTATAGTTGCTTCTTTATTCTTTGGAGGAATAGCTCTTTGTCTTTTAGCATTTGACTTTTTAGTGACTGAGCTTCCTGATTTTGACAACTGGTTCATTATTACAGGTCTTCTAGCTTATATTGTCATTTGTTTTAATCTTTTTATAGCCCTTCTGCCTGAAAAGAAAGATAATATAAATCTACCCAAAATATTTAAGGTACTTGTTCTTTATGTAGGTCTTCCTATTTATACTCTTTTGCTTGCTGTGCTATACGCATATCTGGTTAAAATATTGATAACAATGGAAATGCCTCAGGGACAGATAAATATATTCGCATCTTTAGCATCACTTTTCTTCATTTTCTTTTATCTCAATCTTGGAAGTTACGAAAACAGGGCAGTAAGCTTTTTTAGGAAGTTTGGAGGCTGGTTTCTGCTTCCAATAATCGCATCACAGGCAGTAGCTATTTACATAAGAGTTAATGCTTATGGGCTTACAACAGCAAGATGGATATCAATATTGCTCAATGTTACAGCTCTTGCGTTCATAATCATATCTTTAATTAAACAAGGAAAATTTGTAAAGCACGTAATTACCGGGTTTGCTGTTCTTATCCTTATATCTTCCATAGGGCCTTTAAATGCTATGGATATTCCGATATATGAACAGTCTCACAGGCTTGAGAAGGTTCTGGAAACAAATGGCATGTTTTATGATGGAAAAATCTCACCTAAGTCAGACTTATCAAAAGAAGATATGAGAATTATCAGCAGCTGTTATGATTACCTCATATATACAGATAATCCGCCTGCTTATCTTGATAATGATTTAACATTTTATTCTTTATTCGGATTTGAAAAGCTTAATATGTACGATGAACCTGATTCATTTAACATGATTCATCTTAATAAATATGTACAATATGATGATATTGATATTTCAGAATATTCAAGGTATATAAAGGTTGCAGCATATAGTAATGAAAAATTTGAAATAACTGTAGAAGATGTTACATATGATATTGCAGATGAGATTATGGCTATAAAGCAGGATGATAATAAGGAAGATATGATATTTAAGCTTTCTTTAGATATAACTGTTTATCTTACAACAGTGTACTATGAGTTGGATAATGAGAATAACATTACATATTTCTCAGCTGAAGGCTTTGCGCTAATTAGATAAATATTGTAATTTAATATGCTAAATTTATTATAACTATATGTATTTTTAAAATTTTTAAATCATATACTTTAATTATGAATAATTATGTTAACATATAAGTAATTATTGTTGAAAAATCCTTTGTCAAACAGTAAAATATTGGTATTGATGCATTTAAACTCGGAGGTTGTTTGTGAGCAAATACAGGTTAATAACAAGATCGGATTTTGACGGATTGGTTTGTGCCATGATGTTAAAGGAACTTGATATGCTGGATAGTATTCTATTTGTGCATCCTAAAGATATGCAGGATGGAATGGTGGATGTATCAGATAAGGATATTACTACAAATGTTCCTTATCAACAGGGAG
>JAQVAJ010000227.1 GCA_028690885.1 Clostridia bacterium | reverse complement strand
AGTTCTTCAATATATTTTGTAAAAGCAAAGGGAAAACCTAATTTTGAAGGCTTGCGCGAAATCGATTCAATAATAAAAAGATTAAATGTTAAGGGCACTCTTAATAATAAAGAACTTTTAATAATAAAAGATAATTCATACCTTGCTAGAAAAGCATATGAAGCCTCAGAAAGTATAAGTATCTATTGCAAGAATGAAGTGGATGATATTAAAACTAAAATGTCCTCACTAGTTCCTCTTTATGACCTTGAATCTGAAATTAGAAGATGTATCATATCTGAAGATGATATAGCAGATGACGCATCATCAGAGCTGATGAGGATTAGAAGGGCTATATTCAAGAATCAGGATGCAATAAAAGAAAAACTTATTTCTTTTACTAAAAGTGAAAGATATAAAAAATATCTACAGGAAAGCATAATAACAATACGACAGGATAGATATGTGCTTCCTGTTAAGAATGAGTACAAGAATGAAGTTAAGGGTGTAGTTCATGACACATCTCAGACTGGTTCAACTTTATTTATAGAACCGATAGAAATTGTAAATCTGAATAATAAAATAAGAGAGCTATTAACAGAAGAAAAGAAGGAAATTGAAAAAATTCTTAAATTATTGTCTGAACAGTGTGCTATCTATAGTGAACAAATTTCAGAAAACTTCAACACATGCTGTTATCTTGATGTAGCTTTTGGTAAAGCATCATTTGCATTAACATACAAGGGGACTGTGCCAGAAATAAATAATAATAGGATAATCAGACTTTTTAATGCAAGACACCCTCTTATAAGTCCGGAAACAGTAGTCCCTATAGATTTTAAAATAGGGGAAGACTATACTATACTTGTAATTACAGGTCCTAATACAGGAGGTAAAACAGTATCGTTGAAAACTGTAGGACTTTTAACTGCAATGACGCAATCAGGATTAGCTATTCCTGTAAATGAAGGGAGTTCAGTTGCAGTATTTAGTGATATTTTCGTTGATATTGGAGATGAACAGAGTATAGAGCAGAATCTAAGTACATTTTCCTCACATATGACTAATATCATTAATATTCTGAAACAAGCAAATTCTGACAGTCTGGTGCTTTTAGATGAACTTGGAGCAGGAACAGACCCTGTAGAAGGATCTGCTTTAGCTTTAGCTATTATCGATACCTTAAAACAAAAAAGCATAACAAGTGTTGCAACCACACACTATACAGAATTAAAAACATATGCATCTGTTACAGAAAATGTAGAAAATGCTAGTTGTGAATTTGATGTTAAAACACTTAAGCCAACATACAGATTACTAATCGGAATTCCTGGGAAAAGTAACGCCTTATATATTTCCAGAAGACTTGGTTTAAGTGAAGATATAATTTCAAAGGCTAATAGTTCTATAGATAATAAAAACAGTGATTATGAAGATATTATTTTAGCTTTGGAAAAAAACAGACAAAAAATGGAGAAGGAACGATTAAAAGCAAGTGAATATAAAAATCAGATTGAGCAGATAAAAAAACAACTTGAAAAAGAACAGCAAAATATCGAAAAAGAAAAAGCTAAAATACTAGAAAAAGCTGAAAATGATGCAAAAAAACTTATAGATAGAGCTATTGAAAAAGCGGAACTGCTTATAAAAGAAATTGATAATCTGAAAAGAAACAACATTACTGTTAATGCAAAAACTGAAGCAGAGTTCCGTTCAGTCATACGACAAACAAAAGAACTGTTTGATTCGACAGATAATGAAGACAAAGTTCACAATAACACACAAACTGATGCAGATATTAAAATCGGTGACACTGTTATGCTAGATGATTTAAGACAAAAGGCTTCTGTGCTTACTAATCCTGATAAGAATGGTGATATAACTGTTCAAGCAGGAATTATTAAGATGAGTGTAAATATTAATGATGTTTCTTTAGTAGATGAACAAAAACAGATAAACGAGAGACTAAAAAGCAAAATAATTAAAAGCTCGTCACCTGCAAAAATGGAGATAGATATAAGAGGAAATACAATGTTTGAATCAGAGTCTAAACTTGATCAATTTATCGAGCAGGGATTTTATGCTGGATTACATGAGTTATCCATTATTCATGGTAAAGGGACGGGTGCATTACGTAAAGGTGTTCATGATTACCTAAAAAGAAATTCTTATGTTAAATCATTTAGAATAGGAGCATATGGAGAAGGCGAAGCAGGAGTAACAGTTGTTTTTATGAAAGAGAAGAATCTTTAAAAAATTCTTTTGACACTAAATTTTTTTTGATATAAAATTACTAAGGATAAATAATATTTATCCCTAAATCAATAAAAAGGAAGTGAAAGTATTGGAAGCGCCCTTATCGGACAGTATAGGCCATGAACGAAGTTTAATAAAGATAAGTTAAGGGTGTACATCAGTCATGTTGTAAGCCTTTAACGGAAAGGTATAGCCATGATTGATACAATATTAGAATTTCTTGTTCAAAAAAACTATAAGCAGCTCAAGGAGTTTCTTGCAGAAGAAAATCCTGCTGATATAGCAGAAGTAATATCAGAACTAGACGAAAATGATGCAATATTAGTATTCAGGCTCTTATCAAAAGATACAGGGGCTGAAGTTTTTGCATACATGGATAAAGATACTCATATCGGAATTCTTGAGAATATTAACGAAGATGAAATAACATATTTAATGAATAATCTGTTTATGGATGATACAGTTGATATTTTAAGTGAATTGCCTGCAAATTATGTTACCAGGGTGTTGCAGAACGTGTCTGAAGCCCGTAGAAAGCTCATTAATCACTTTTTGCAGTATCCTGAAGACACTGCTGGGTCTATTATGACAATTGAGTATATGGACCTTAAGAAGGATATGACAGTTAAAGAAGCAATTGAAAGAGTTAAAAAATATGCAATAAAAAAAGAAACAGTAAATAATTGCTATATTATTGATGATAAAAGAATGTTATTAGGAGAGGTAACTCTTAAAGACTTAATACTAGCAACAGACGATACGATAATCAATGATATTATGAATGAAGATGTAATTGTCGGGAACACATTGACATCAACAGATGAGATATCATTAATGTTCACTAAGTACGATATTTTAAGTATGCCGATTGTTGATACTGAGAGCAGGCTTGTTGGAATTATTACTGTAGATGATGTAATGGAACTTATTGAAGAAGAAACTTCTGAAGAAATGGGTAGAATGACTGGTGCATCGCCGTTAGAAAATCCATATATGAAAACAGGAGTGTTTAAACTGGCAAGAAGTAGAATTATATGGCTTTTTGTTTTAATGATAGGCGCTACAATTTCACAGTTAATAATTGGAAAATATGAGGATTTCCTAACTGCTTATGTTGTACTTGCAGGGTTTTTACCAATGCTAATGGATACATCAGGTAATACTGGAGCACAGACTGCAACAATGATTGTAAGAGGTCTAGGTATTAATGAGATTAAATTATCAGATATGCCTAAAGTCTTATTTAAAGAAATGCGGGTTGCATTGATTATTGGGTTAACTCTTGCTCTTGCTAATTTCTTTAAATTATGGCTTTTGCAAGGCATAGATCCTGTCATAGCAGGTGCAGTATCGCTTACCCTTATATGCACAATAACAATTGCAATTACCGCTGGATCTTCACTGCCATTTCTTGCACGAAAACTAAAATTAGATCCTGCAGTAGCAGTATCTCCAATGATAACTACTATAGTTGATGCATTTGCGGTACTGCTTTATTTTACAATTGCGAAAGCTTTATTAGGAATTTGATGGAGGTATTGAATGAAAATAGTAATGACAGATATTAAGACTGTAACACCAGGAGATTTGAATTTAGATGTTTTTAATACTTTTTGCGAGGTTACTAAATATGAACTAACTCAATACAATGATTTATATGAAAGAATTAGAGATG
>JAQVAJ010000226.1 GCA_028690885.1 Clostridia bacterium | reverse complement strand
ATCAGCTATAAGCGATAGTAAAAAAACATTTACTGCTAATCAGATGAGTTATGAAATTGATTATCATGATAATATACAAACGATTTATGAAGTAAATTCTGCTGAAAAGACTCCATATGCTAATATTACAAAACTAATTATTACCCCTACTTCACCTGATATATTCCTCTCTATAAACTTCAAGAATATAGTTGAAGAATCTATGGCTACTGGTCAAACTTCATTTGAATATACAAATACTGAAGGTGAGTCAATAGAATATATTATTGAGAAGAAGGATTTACAGTATGTAATAAGGACAGATAAAGTTACAGATTTAATTGATACATACGCTTCTCCTAGCAAAGAACATCCGCTTGGCACTGATGGCTCAGGAATGGACCTTTTAGTAAGACTTATGTACGGTGGAAGAGTTTCTCTTACAATAGGATTTGTTGTTGTTTTAATTGAGATAATTATAGGTATTATAATTGGAGGTCTTTCAGGGTATTTCGGCGGATGGACAGATACTTTGCTTATGAGACTTGTTGAAATATTCAACTGTATACCAACAATGCCTCTATATATAATTTTAGGAGCCGCTTTAGATACAATGAAACTGGAACCGGAGGTGCGAATTTACCTCTTAATGATCATACTGGGTATATTCGGATGGCCTGGTATTGCTAGAGTAGTAAGAGGACAGATTCTGTCTCTTAGAGAACAGGAATTCATGGTTGCAAACGAAGCAACAGGCCTTTCTGTATCAAGAAGAATATTCAGACATCTTGTACCGAATGTAATACCACAGTTAATAGTTTTTGCGACCATGAGTTTAGGTGGCATTATATTAACAGAAGCTACTCTGAGTTTCTTGAATTTAGGTGTTAAATATCCGTATGCATCTTGGGGAAATATAGTTAACTCGGTTAACGACAGTTTTGTTCTTCAAAATTACTGGTTTGTTTGGATTCCTGCCGGTATGCTTATTTTAATAACTGTTCTGGGATTCAATTTTGTAGGTGACGGATTAAGAGATGCATTTGACCCGAAGATGAAAAGGTAGGTAATAGAATGAAACTAAAAAATAAACAGGAAAAGAAAATAAAAAGCCTAAACTACCTTTCAGCAAAAGAAGCAAGGGCTATATCCAAAAAAAACAGACGTATTACGGATGAATTGGAAAAAAAGAAAAAAAGAAAAAATGTTCCTGTTGAAGAATATACTTCAACTATGAAAAATCCGAAAAATGTTTTGGAAGTTGAAAATCTGAATACTTACTTTTTTACTGATTTAGGAACTGTAAAAGCTGTTGCTGGAGCATCTTTTGAAGTTGAAAAAGGTAAAACACTTGGTATTGTTGGTGAGTCAGGATGTGGAAAATCCGTAACAAGTCTTTCTATTATGCAGCTTGTACAGCGCCCCCAGGGACAGACTGTAGAAGGAGCTATAAGATTTGACAGCGGTAAAGGAGTATATGATATTGCAAAAGCTCCAACAGAGTTTATGCAAAAGATTCGTGGAAATATGATATCAATGATATTCCAAGAGCCCATGACCAGTCTTAATCCAGTATTCAGAGTGGGAATGCAGGTTGATGAGGTAATAGGACTTCATAATCCTGAGATGTCGAAAGAAGATATAAAGAAAAGAACACTTGAAATGCTTGATCTAGTCGGTATTGCCAATTCTGAGGGTGTTTACAAAATGTATCCTCATGAATTATCAGGTGGAATGAGACAAAGAGTAATGATAGCAATGGCTTTGGCCTGTGATCCAAGCCTTATTATCGCAGATGAGCCTACTACAGCTTTGGATGTTACGATTCAGGCTCAGATTCTTGATTTGCTTAGAAATCTTAAAGATAAGATAAACAGTAGTATAATGCTAATAACACACGACTTAGGCGTTATAGCAGAAATGGCAGACATGGTTGTTGTTATGTACGCAGGAAAAGTGGTTGAAAAAGGCACTGCAGCAGATATATTCAAGAATCCAAAGCACCCATATACTATAGGATTAATGGAAAGCAAGCCTGTTGTTAATAAAAATGTTGAAAGACTCTACAGTATACCAGGCAAAGTTCCAAATCCAATAAATATGCCTAATTACTGTTATTTCAAGGATAGATGTGAAAAGTGTATCGAAGCATGTAACGGCCCATATCCAAGAGAGATTAAACTATCTGACACTCATTATGTAAGCTGTTATCTGTACAACGACGAGGAGGTTAAATAGAATGGCAAATAAATTATTAAAGGAAAATAACTACACGCCTTTGACGCCAGATAGCAAATATTTAGTCCAAGTCAATTCATTAAGAACATTCTATCCTATAAAGGCTGGCGTTTTTTCTAGAATTGCAGGATATGTAAGAGCTGTTGACGGAGTTTCGTTTAATATTAAAAAGGGACAGACTATGGGACTTGTCGGTGAATCAGGTTGCGGCAAGACAACTGTAGGTCGTACTCTTTTACGTCTTACACCACATACTGATGGTGAAGTATATTTTAGCGGTGAATCAGTATTTGATAAAAATAGAGAAGAATTGAATAAAATAAGACCTCAGATGCAGATTATATTCCAGGATCCTTACTCATCACTTTCTCCAAGACTTCCTGTCGGGGAGATAATCGGTGAAGCGGTCAGAGAGCATAAACTGGTACCAGAAGATAAATATGATGACTATATCACTTCAATAATGAATTCCTGTGGATTACAAGTGTATCATAAAGACAGATATCCTCATGAATTCTCAGGAGGACAAAGACAGAGAATATGTATTGCAAGAGCTTTGGCATTAAATCCTAAATTTGTTGTTTGTGATGAACCAGTTTCAGCATTGGATGTATCCATTCAGGCACAGATAATAAATTTGTTGATGGATCTGCAGGAAAAATACGGTCTTACATATCTTTTCATATCACATGATCTTTCTGTTGTTGAACATATTTCAGATACTATTGGAGTTATGTATCTTGGATCTTTGGTTGAAACAGGATCAAAAAAGGATATTTTTAAAGATCCTCTTCATCCTTACACGAAGGCATTATTTAGTGCTATACCTGTTCCAGATCCAGATTACAAGATGAACAGGATAATTCTTGAAGGAAGCATACCATCTCCCGCAAATCCTCCAAAAGGATGTAAGTTCCATACAAGATGCAGACACTGCTTTGACAGATGTAAAGTCGAGGATCCGGCACCAAAAGATATGGGTAACGGACATGTGGTGTGCTGTCATCTTTATGATAAATAAGAATGTTTAAAAAAAGGAAGTATGACGATGATGATGGCAGGGTGATAGCCCCAATGAATGTGGATGGAATGCCCTGGTATCAAAAAGGAGTCAGACAGCAGAATACAGAAGTTGAACAAATCGAACCTTTGACAAAGAAGGAATCTTTATCAATCACTTTTCATGCAATTATTGCAGGGCTTTCAGTTGCATTGATTATTGGTCTTGCTGGGTTTTTATTTATTCTATTTTGCATACACGTTTGGTTTAGGTGATTAAAATGAAGTATATATTATGGATAGTGCTGATATTGTTTGTTGCGGCTTTAGTTTTCTTCGGTTTTCTTATAGGTCAAAGAGTTGATTTTATTCAATATGAAAGGCATGTAGTATCATTTACTGCCAAAGGTATCCAAAATGGTATTACAGCGCATTATGAAGGTATTACAGTTGAGGTTAACAGTACAAATTTCGAAGTAATGTCCAGTAAACTTCTAACCATTACCGAAAGACAAAAAATCAGAAAGATTCCAGAATATGATGAACAGATCATAATGACTGTAAAAGTTGATGAAGAGAATTTCTTTATCATTATACCTGTTTCTGAAAATAGCAAAGATGCATATCTGCATACCAGATTTGATGGAAGAAACAGATATTTCTATATTTCAGATAAATACAGAATATACGAAAGA
>JAQVAJ010000225.1 GCA_028690885.1 Clostridia bacterium | reverse complement strand
ATTATTTCAAAGAAGAAATTGGTATGCTCTTTTGAGTAATAACGCTCGTAATCTTCTATTGTCTGCTGGTCAGGATATGTCAGGTTATATTGTTCGAAATACCCATAATATGCTTCCATGGCATAGTCTGTTGTAATATCCGAACACAAGTCGCTCTTAAAGAATGCCATTTCAGGATCTCTGTCTATATCATATGTTTTAATAAATACAGAAGCTGAAACTGAAATACCGAATGTAAATGCAGTAACTGCTATTAGAAAGAATGCTAATATTTTAGTTAAAAGGCCGTGGCTCATATTTTTCATTTCTCCGCCTGCCTTTCCATCTTGTACCCCTGTCCCCAAACTACTTTGAAGTATCGTGGTTCAGCAGGATTAATTTCAATCTTTTCCCTTATATGCCTTATATGAACAGCTACAGTGTTCTCTGCACCATATGGTTCGTCCTGCCACACCTCGGCATATATCTGTTTTGTTGAATATACCTTCCCCGGATTCTGCATAAGAAGTTTCAGAATTTGAAATTCTATAGGTGTCAGACTGATAGGTTCTCCATTAACATTGACTGTTTTTTCATCATCATCAAGTTCGACATTCCCTATCTGCACTATTGATTTATGTTTAGTTTCAGAACCTAACTGCATGTATCTTCTAAGTTGCGATTTAACCCTCGCTAAAACTTCAACAGGATTAAAAGGTTTTGTGATATAGTCATCTGCTCCAAGATTAAGTCCGATGACTTTATCATTATCTTCACTTTTGGCTGTTAGAAGAATTATAGGGACATTACTGATTTTCCTGATTTCCACCATAGCGGTAATACCATCAACATCAGGCATCATTATATCCAAAAGCACAAGATGAATCTTGTTTTCCTTTATTACCTCTATAGCTCTTCTTCCGTTATAGGCAGTATATGTCTTGTAATCATCACACGACAAATAGATTTTCAGTGCTGAAACAATATCATAGTCATCATCACAAATTAATATGTTATACATTGTCCGTCTCCTTCTATTTCTATTGTGCACTATAAATACTTAAGGAAAAAGACCTTTTTTTATTAAAATTTCATTAAGATTCTAAATTTCGGCATTTATTTCGTCATATTGGCTCAATATTACCTTGTTTTCCTTTAATGAGCGCTTCACATCAATTATCCTCTGATTTTTTGATCCTTTGTATACTAATCTCGAATCCTTTAAAGATAATACAAACGGGCCATCAACTAAAACATCAATGACATCAAGAAGAGCTTTCTTCTCATTATCAGCTATAATCTGTTCATAAGTATAACCTGAATATGCCCAGACATTCATGCCTTTATCTAATGCGGTTCTTGCAATTGGTATAAGCTCTTTTGGCTGCAAAAAAGGTTCACCCCCTGACAGAGTGATACCCTTTTGTATTTTTGAATCAGATATATATTTTATAACGTTATCTATATCTTCTAAAAAACCGCCAAAAACATCGTGAGTATTTGGATTGTGACAACCTTCACAGTTATGTAAGCATCCCTGAGTCCAAACTACTATGCGTAAACCTGGTCCGTCAACGGTACTGTCTTTAATACACTTGCCAGACAGCCTTATCTTATGCATGCTTGACCCTGTCTCTCTCCTCAGCTGCCTTGAAATCATTAAAGTTATCCAGCGTTCCCACAAGATATCCTGTTATCCTGCGTATTCTTTCAAACTTAGGTCCGTCTTTCTCTTCTCTGTTGCATTTGGGACATACTGCACCTTCAATAATACCGGTATATCCACATACCGGGTCTCTGTCCACCGGATGATTGACGCTTCCATATCCTATGTTACATTCTTTCATATATCTTATAATATCTTCAAATGCTTCTAAATTCTTTAAAGGGTCACCATCCAGCTCAACATATGATATGTGTCCTGCGTTTGTATAAGTATGATATGGAGCTTCTTTCTGAAGCTTATCATATGCTGATATTTTGTAATATACAGGTACATGGAAAGAGTTTGTATAGTAATCCTTATCAGTAACGCCTTCTATAGTGCCGTAAACTTTCTTGTCAAGTGATGTAAATCTTCCTGAAAGCCCTTCTGCAGGTGTAGCAATTAGAGAGAAATTAAGAGTATACTGCTTCATATATTCATCGCACTTATCTCTCATATGTTTTATAATCTTCAATCCTAATTCCTGTGCTTTTTCGCTTTCTCCATGATGCTCCCCTATAAGGGCTTTTAAGCATTCAGCCAGTCCTATAAATCCTATTGTAAGGGTTCCCTGTTTAACAACCTCTTCAAGAGTGTCTTCCCAACCTAAATTTTCTGAACCCATCCATAGACCCTGTCCCATAAGGAATGGGAAATTTTTAACTTTCTTGCTTCCCTGAACAACCAGCCTTTCAAGAAGCTGCTGCTTCACGGCATCCATCTTCTCGTCTAATTCTTTAAAGAATCCCGCTTCATCAAACTTACCTTTTAATAAAACGCCATGTTTTAAGCCGATTCTTGGAAGATTAACCGATGTAAATGATATATTGCCTCTTCTGGAAACTACTTCTTCCCCACACACATTACCCAGTACTCTTGTTCTGCATCCCATATAGGTGACTTCTGTATCAGGATTACCTGGTTTATAGTACTTAAGATTGAATGGTGCATCTATAAATGAGAAGTTTGGAAACAGCCTTCTTGCTGAAACTTTGCACGCAAGTTTGAAAAGATCATAATTAGGATCTTCTGGGTTATAGTTGACTCCTTCTTTAACTTTGAATATGAGTATTGGGAATATGGGAGTCTCACCATTACCAAGTCCTGCATCCTGAGCTAATAAAAGATTCTTTGTAATCATTCTGCCTTCAGAGGAAATATCCGTACCGAAGTTGATACTGGAAAAAGGAACCTGTGCTCCTGCTCTTGAATGCATGGTGTTCAGATTATGAACAATTCCTTCCATTGCCTGGAACGTTTTCTTGTCTGTTTCTGCTAATGCCTCGTTATATGCGAACTTGTTTATCTTTTCTATATCCTTAGCATCTGCTTTGCATTCTTTTATTAAAAATTCGTTGAATCTCTTTAAAAACTCACTATGCATATCAATCTTTGCATAAAGTCCTGTTCTTTTTTCAAATTCCTTTATTTTATCTGTACAGTTATCCTCAATGTCAGATATTAGTTTTAATGCTTTGACAGTATTTTCCCTGTAAGTCCTTCTGAATGTTTTCTCTACACCTTCAGCAAGATGATAATCAAAAGAAGGTATGCTCTGTCCGCCATGCTGGTCATTCTGATTGCTCTGTATAGCTATAGCTGCCAGAGCCGCATATGAGCCTATATCCTGAGGTTCGCGAAGATGTCCATGACCGGTTGAAAACCCTTTCTTGAATAAACGTGTTAAATCAATCTGACAGCATGTCAAAGTTCCCATGTTGTAAAAATCCATATCATGAATATGTATATCCCCTTCTTCATGCATCTTGGCGTGAAGCGGGTCTAAAAGATTGGTTTTGCAGAATTCTTTTGATACAGTGGAACCGTATTGAAGCATGGTTCCCATTGCAGTATTTCCGTCAATGTTTGCATTTTCTCTTTTTAGGTTACTTTGATTGGCATCATGGAAGGTGATTTCCTCTATCGCCCTCATAAGACGAGTCTTCATGGACCGTGCTTTATTTCTTGCTTCTCTGTATATAATATATTTTTCAGAGGTCCTTGCATGACCTTCTTCAATAAGCACTTTAATAACAGCATCCTGAACATCTTCGACTGTCGGTATGGTTTCAATAAATCTTCTGTTAAGAAGCTGTATAACCTTGTCTGTAAGCTCTTCTGCTATTGTAAAATCTGCTTTTGTGTTCTCTTCCTTAGCTACTGCTTCAGCTGCTAGGAATATCGCTCTTGTGATTCTAAGAGGCGAAAAGTTTTCTTCACGCCCATCGCGTTTAGTAATTTTC
>JAQVAJ010000224.1 GCA_028690885.1 Clostridia bacterium | reverse complement strand
CACAATCAGTAATTATACATTCATGATGGCCATAATCAAAGGCCTGTAATGGCTCTCCATTTACAAAAAGAAGAAAGTTTGGATTTCTATGTTCATTCCACTCATATCCAAATCCTGTTATCATTTTCAGTACTAATGGTAATTTGTCATACTTCGGACTGACCTTTAATTTAAACTTGAAAATATGGTATTTATTTCCCTCATTTTCATAAATAGTACCAGGTTCGTACTGACTCATTTTAGAAATATCAGTATCTTTTAATAATTTCAGATTAATCTTTCCCTCAACATCAGCTATACGGATATCGTTTACATCAGCTAAATCAGTAAATCTCATCGTATTCATGTCGTTAAGAAATTTTCTTATATGCTGCTGATCAAAATACATATGGTCCTTCCTTTCTACTTCATAATATTTTCAAATTTATCATACTCTGTTATATCTATAATTCGTGATGATTCATCTAATATTGCGTTATTCTCATATGCTGACATCATGTCTTCATACAATCTTTTAACATAAACAAGTTTTGTCGTATTTTCTTCTGCATCAAGATATCCCAATCTATCACTTGATATCTGAGTAATATTATAATACTGGCTAAAAGCATTGATAGTTTTCAATTGTGGAATTGCAGCTTCAATAGGACAATAGTTAACATTATCTCCACTTAAAGTCCTCATACAGTCAAATACTTTTTTCATTTCACAATCAAAAGGGTTACCATATTTTATAGTTTCATTTCCAATTTTTCCATAAATACATTTCTCTTTATTAAAATCTGCATAAATTACTCCATTTTCAAACTGGAATTCCAATAATGGTTCAACTTTCTTATCAGTTGAGTGACTCGCATAATATAATATTTCAACATCGTTATCAGTTATTATTCTAGACACACAAGTATCATAGTTCTCAATGTCATTTGCTCTGTAAATATTTGCTTGTATAGTCTTTGGCCAGGCGCTTTTCTTCAAATCTGAGCCAAGAACGAAAAACATGTTATGTATGTAATGGGCGGTAGCATTATTTGCTACAGAATCCAATATCCAGTATCCTGCATCATTTTTAATTTTCCCTGCCCAACTGTTTCTGTGAAAATATCTTTGAGTTCTAGGCCATAAAACAATATTTTTAAGTCTTAAAGGTTTACCATATTTTCCTGATAAAATGTCTTTTTTAAGATTTATTATTGCATCAGAGTATGACCACTGATATCCTATACCCACAAATGCTTTTGATAATTCCTCTGCTTTCTTCATTTCATAAGCATCCTGAATTGTTCCTGCAACAGGCTTTTCACACATAACTGCTGTATTATGTTTTAAACATAAAATTGTCTGGGGCATATGAAACTCTATCGGGCTTGATATTACAGCAAGGTCAGCATGTTTTGTTTCAAAAAACTCTTCAAGTGTCACATACCTTTTTGCACCCATTTCATGAAGTTTTTTTGAATACTCATTGTCTTTGGGTCTTGGCGCAACATATCCTTCAATTGTAAAATCCAGATTATCAGGATTTGCAAATAATCCATTCAGTACTATCTCGCCATATCCGCCTATTCCTACTACAACAATTTTCATTACTTTACCTCCACTGCTTTTTCTTGAGCTCTAATAACGACTCTTAACGGATGAAGCTCTTGTTCAAGTGTTAATGGCATCTTTTTGCCTTCGAGTATTTCATCTATGAAAAAGTCAAAATAGTCCACTGTTTCGTGTTTAATCTCAACTGGTCCATCATAATCTTCGGTCACTAGTCTTGTTTTAGTAAGTCCATCAGTTATTTCCACAAATCCTTTAGTACCCCAGACTCTTAAGTGCTCATTTCCCCAGGTTGGAAAGGTGTTTTGGTTAAGATAATTAGAAACTATAGATCCTACTGCTCCGTTTTCTAAAGAGAACATAAGACTTGTAGCCATTTTAAGATTACCATCTTTAACTGGATTACCATGCTTTGTCTCTATTGCATACACATCATTTATTTTCAATCCTGTTGTATGTTCAACAAATCTTGTTGCATGTACTGCAATCCATCTGATAAGGCCTCCATCAGTAATATCATCCTGAGGACGACCTGATGATGTTTTATATGGATAAGATTTCTGAGCGAAAACCTGAACAACCTCACCAATTCTTCCTTGTTTTATAAGCTCTGTAACTGAAATAAAAGGTTCCTCAAATGCAGAACCAGCCATTTCATGAAAAAGCATACCTGTCTTTTTTGAAACTTCCAGTATTTCATCAAGATCAGCTTCAGTGAATGCACAGGGTTTTTCGCTATAAACATGCTTTTTTGACATCATAGCTTTTATTGACATATCTTTTTGGTCCACTCTTTTTGGAGCGCATATAGATACAACATCAACATCATCCGCTTTTATAAGAGAGTCAAAATCATCGTAGAATTTAATGTCACCATTCAATAACTCTTTTGGTAACTTATCCTTTTCAATCATAGATATTGCTGTAACTACAGCTTTGTCATGATTAACCATCTGGTTATGTATCTGATGACCATTAATACCGTACAAACCAACTCTAACTTTTTTCATAACTATATCAGGGCTTTTCAGCCCTTCTCCTTTCATGGGCCTTATCATGTGCTATGTTACTCTATTTATAGTGTTATTTCAACATTAAATACCATTATTAAGAGCATCTTTTAATTCTTTTAACATATCTCTGTATCGAGCTGCATTCTCATATTCCTGTAACTTCGCGTATCTTTTCATCTGTCTTTCATATAAGTCAATTAACCTTATAATCTCCACTTCTGTTTTCGGTATCTGCAAGGTATAGGAATTCTTCCTTCCTTGTTTTTCCATTACCTTGAAATGTATATTATCTCTAATTTCTTTTACTATAGTCGTTGGAGTAATATTGTTCTTTTCATTATATTCTAACTGAATGCCGCGTCTTCTATTTGTCTCATCAATTGCTGCCTTCATACTGTCCGTTACAGCATCAGCATACATTATGACCCTTCCTGAAACATTTCTAGCTGCTCTACCGGCTGTCTGAATCAAAGATCTTGCACTTCTTAAAAAACCTTCTTTATCAGCGTCAAGTATAGCTACAAGCTCTACTTCAGGAAGATCAATACCTTCTCTTAAAAGATTAATGCCAATAAGTACATCAAAAGTACCATTTCTTAACTGTTTTAATATCTGAATTCTTTCAAGAGTCTCTACATCTGAATGAAGATACTGCACTGATACATCCAAGCTTGTATAATACTCAGTAAGTTTTTCTGCCATTCTTTTAGTAAGAGTTGTTACAAGCACCCTATGCTTTCTTGCTATAGTTTCTCTTATTTCTGCTAAAAGGTCATCAACCTGACCCTTTACAGGTCTGACCTCTATAATCGGATCCATAAGTCCAGTTGGTCTGATAATCTGTTCTGCAATACATTGTGAGATACTTTGTTCATAATCACCAGGTGTAGCTGAAACATAGATACATTGATTCTGCCTTTTTTTAAACTCTTCAAATGTAAGAGGTCTGTTATCAAATGCCGAAGGAAGTCTGAATCCGTATTCTATAAGATTTCTTTTACGAGACTTATCACCCTTATGCATCCCGCCTATCTGAGGTACGGTTACATGCGATTCATCAATAAACATTAAAAAGTCATTAGGAAAAAACGATAAAAGTGTAGCTGGAGGCTGGCCTTCTTTGCGCCCGTCAATATGTCTTGAATAGTTTTCAATACCTGAGCAGAACCCTATATTTTTTATCATTTCAAGATCATAGTTAGTTCTCTGGTTAAGACGATATGCCTCAACTATCTTACCCTGATTCTCGAATTCCTTCACCCTTGTTTCCAACTCTTCCTGAATATCCTTCAAAGCTTTTTTTAGCTTATGCTCTTTTGATACGAAATGACTTGCAGGAAATATAGCTAAATGACTTACATTGCCAAAT
>JAQVAJ010000223.1:2401-3934 GCA_028690885.1 Clostridia bacterium | reverse complement strand
GCTATGCTTTTTGATAAAAAACCTATAATTGCCTTGCAGATAAATAATAATATATTTATGGACACACCGACTATTCCTGCAAGCATTCCATATGCGCTACGTACTTGCGGATCTGATTTGTTTTCATGATTTTCAATAAATAGCCTGATTAAAAATTTTGTCATACTTTGCGTTTTCCTATCTGAGTAAAAACGCATCTATGATGTAAAAGAATCATAAATGCGCTATTGTCATATGTAAATAAAATCATATGTTTTTAAGTTTTGAAGCTGCTGCTTTATCAAGTATTACAGTAGCATCTCCTTTATAAATCTGTATTGCAGAAGCTGTAACTTCAGTACTTAATGGTCCTTCAAGGGCTTTTTGAATTATATCAGCTTTTTTCTCTCCATTAACTAGCATAAGCGCGCTTTTTGTTTCTAGTATTGTTCCAATACCCATTGTAAGAGCATATCTTGGCATTTCTTCTTTAGATACTCCTGCCTTTTTATAGAATGCTTCATAATTATCATCTATTGTTTTAGAATTAAGTTTTTCTACTCTTGTACGTGAATCAAAAGATGATCCAGGTTCGTTAAAACCCCAATGTCCATCTCCGCCTATACCAAGAATCTGCATGTCTATTCCACCAAGACTTTTTATTTTTTCCTCGTATTGTCTGCAGAATTGATCTGGATTTTCTGCCAGGCCATATGGAACATTAATGTTTTCCTGTTTGATGTTAATCCTTGAAAATAGTTCCTCATACATGAATCTTGCATAAGACTGATCCATTTCATAAGGTTTTTCCAAATCGATACTTATACCTAAATATTCATCAAGGTTAAAAGATGTGACTTGTGAAAAGTCCAATCCTTCCTCTTTATGTAATCTGGCAAGTTCGTGGTACATTCCTATTGGTGTGGAGCCAGTTGCAAAACCAATAACACAATTTGGTTTTCTTTTTACAAGATCAGCTACTATAGAAGCAGCGAAGACGCTTAAATCCTCGTAATTATCTTTTACAATTATCTTCATGGGTGTCCTTCTTTCCTGTTGATATTTCTTATATTATATACCTACCTATATGCTTTTGTTAATATTTTTATTTAAAATATCCTCTAATGTTATTGAATCCAGATAATCATTAATCATTTTACCTATATTCTGCCACAAGGGAAGAGTCAGACAGTCAGCAGATCTAATGCATCTGTTAGGCTGACATTCCAAACAGTTTACAGGAGATAAACTACCCTCAGTTACTCTTAGTATAGAACCTATTGTATATTCTGAGGGTTCTTTGGATAATACATAACCTCCATTAATTCCTCTAGTGCTGAAAACAAAGTTATGTTTATTTAGAATACTTATTATAGATTCTAAGTATTTAGCAGAAATATCCTGTTTCTGAGATATCTGCTTAAGAGATATTGGTTTATCATTCTTGTTTTGCGCTAATTCAATCATTATTCTTAACGCATATCTTCCTTTGGTGGATATTTTCATTGCTTTACTCCATTAATCCCTATTATACCATAGGATTATAGGGATTAA
>JAQVAJ010000223.1:0-2301 GCA_028690885.1 Clostridia bacterium | reverse complement strand
ATATTGGTTTATCATTCTTGTTTTGCGCTAATTCAATCATTATTCTTAACGCATATCTTCCTTTGGTGGATATTTTCATTGCTTTACTCCATTAATCCCTATTATACCATAGGATTATAGGGATTAAGCTAAATAGTCTTAATAACTATATATCTGATTAATATAGTTCAAACAACAAAAAAGGAATGAATACTAAGCTTCAATTCGGTTACGTCCATTATTCTTTGCCTTATACAAGAGTGTGTCAACCCTTCTTATTGCATCTGAAATCCCAGTCTTGTCATATTCACAAACACCTGCGCTTATTGTTACTTTTAAGTCACATGAAAACTTGAATTCTTCAACTGCTAATCGAATTTTTTCACAGATTTCTTTAGCATAATCAAGACTGGTGCCAGGAAAGATCATCATGAATTCTTCTCCGCCATATCTTCCTACAGTATCAGATGAACGAACATTTTGCATCATAATTCTGCCTAAGTCAACCAGTACCTCATCTCCGCATAGATGTCCTTTTGTATCATTTACTTTTTTGAAAAAATCAAGGTCAAATAGTGCGATACTCAAAGGCTTATCTGATTCATCTGATTTTCTTATTTCTTCTTCTAATATCTGTATCAGTGCACGATGATTTCTGACTTTTGTAAGACCATCAGTTAATGATAACTCATAAAGCTGTTTATTCTGCTGTTCAAGTTTTTCTTCAAGCATTTTCTTTTCAGTGATATCAAATACTATTCCTGCTATAAGCTCCGGTTTATTGTTTTTATCATACTTTGTTATTTTCCCTCGGTCATAATACCACCTGTATGAACCGTCTTTAGCCTTAATTCTATACTCAACTTCATAAACAGATAACTTGCCTTGTAGATGATTTCTCATAATCTGCATAGCTTTTTCATAATCATCAGGGTGAAGTTTGTCGGTGAAATACTGATATGTTACCTCTTTTGGTAGTTCATTTTCATCATATCCTAAAACTGTAATTTTTAGAGGATTAAATGTTACCTTATTAGAGGGGACATGCCAGTACCAGTGACCGAGATTACCTGTCCAGGCATAATTTAAATTCATGTCCTGTTGTTTTTCTTCTATTAACTGCGAATTCAAAGCTAATGCTTCTTCAAGCTCTTTTTCTAACTGTTCTATTGTTTTCTTTTCTTTAACCATTTTTACTACTTTTTATCAAAAAGATATAGATAATCTTTATATCCCAAACTTTCCATATCTTCTTTTGATATGAACTTTAATGACGCACTGTTAATGCAATACCTTAAGCCTCCCAAATCGACGGGGCCATCAGTGAAAACATGACCAAGATGAGCATCTCCAATAGAACTTCTTATCTCAGTTCTTACCATACCATGAGTCAAGTCAGTTTTCTGTTTAACAGATTTTTGCTCTATGGGTTTTGTAAAACTTGGCCATCCACAACCGGAGTCAAATTTATCTGATGATACAAATAAGGGTTCATTAGTAGTAATATCAACATAAATACCTTCCTTTTTATTATCGAAATACTCGTTCTTGAAAGGAGGTTCTGTTGCATTGTTCTGAGTAACTTCATATTGTAAAGGAGTAAGATTCTTCTTTAGATATTCCTGGTCTTTCTTTTTATATAATACATCAATTGCTTTTTCTGCTTTTATGAATTTTTGCGGATGAATATGACAATATCCGTTTGGGTTCTTATCAAGATAATCCTGATGATATTTCTCTGCTGGATAATAGTTTAGCAAAGGCTTTATTTCAATTGCTATAGGCTTATCATACTTGGACTGAAGCTTTTTTATAGATTCTGATATTATTTTTAAATCAGCTTCATCCACATAATATATCCCGCTTCTGTACTGAGTGCCTCTATCGTTACCCTGCCTGTTTACAGATGTAGGGTCAATTACATCATAAACCATATCCAGAATAAAATCTAAAGATGCTTCTTTTGGATTATATTGGATTTTTACTGTTTCAGCATGTCCGGTATTATTATGGCACACCTGTTCATATGACGGATTGGCAGTATTACCGTTTGCATATCCTACTTGTGTATTTTTAACTCCTTTAATTAAGGAAAAGTATTTCTGAGTTCCCCAGAAACAACCTCCAGCAAGATATATTTCTTTTATAATATTGCTCATGCAATTTCCTTTCCAAAATCATATGCCTTTTTCAATACTTCGTCATCTGGATTCACAAACATTTCAAACCATCATTAACAACATCAAATCCTGCATCTGCAAGCATTTCATTTAATATCTTAACTGATTCACCGCTCCATCCGTAACATCCGAAAGCAGCAGC
>JAQVAJ010000222.1 GCA_028690885.1 Clostridia bacterium | reverse complement strand
ACATAATCATCCTACTGAAATTGAACCTTTTGGTGGTGCGGCTACTTGTCTTGGTGGTGCTATAAGAGATCCTCTATCAGGAAGAAGTTATGTGTATCAGGCAATGAGAGTGACTGGAGCAGGAGAGTCGTTTTCAAAAATTGAAGATACTTTACCAGGAAAACTTCCACAGATAAAGATTATAAGAGAAGCTGCAAACGGCTACAGTTCATATGGTAATCAGGTAGGACTGGCAACTGGTCAGGTTGATGAAATATATCACAATGGATATATAGCAAAGAGAATGGAAATCGGTGCAGTTATTGCTGCTGCTGCTATTGAAAATGTAAAAAGAGAAGACCCATGTACCGATGATGTAATAATACTTATAGGCGGAAGGACAGGCAGAGACGGGTTAGGAGGAGCTACAGGCTCATCGAAGGTTCACACTGAGGAGTCTTTATCTGAATGCGGGGCAGAAGTGCAAAAAGGTAATGCTCCTACTGAAAGAAAGATACAAAGGTTATTTAGAAATCCTGACATGAGCAAGCTTATAAAAAAATGTAATGATTTCGGTGCAGGCGGTGTAGCTGTTGCAATTGGCGAGCTTGCAGATGGATTGGAAATATATTTAGATAATGTTCCAAAAAAGTATGAAGGTTTAGATGGGACAGAACTGGCTATTTCGGAATCTCAGGAAAGAATGGCAGTAGTTATTGATAAAAGTGATATGGATAAGGTTTTTGAACTTGCAGCTTTTGAGAACCTTGAAGCAACTTATGTCGCAAAGGTAACTGATACAGAAAAGCTTAAGATGATTTGGAATGGAAAAGTTATTGTGGATATAGAAAGAAGCTTTTTGGATACTAACGGTGTTACACAGTATGCGAAAGCTCATGTTACTAAGAAAGACTCATCATCAAATCCCTTCATAAACAAATCAGATAAATCATATGAAAAACAGCTTTTTGAATCAGTCAATGATATAAATTCCTGTTCTAAAAAAGGCTTAATCGAAAAGTTTGACAGCACAATAGGTTCTAATACAGTACTTATGCCTTTAGGTGGAAAATATCAAATCACTCCATCTGAGGCTATGGTTGCCAAACTTCCGGTATTGGATAAGAAAACTGATTATTGTACAGTTATGTCATATGGATTTTTTCCAAATATATCTGAATGGTCATGCTTTACTGGAGCTTGTTATTCAGTTCTGTCTTCAGTATCAAAGATAGTAAGTGTCGGAGGTGAGTGGAGAAAAATCCGTCTTACTTTACAAGAATACTTTGAAAGTTTAAGAAAAGATGCTAAAAGATGGGGAAAACCTTTGCAGGCATTGCTAGGTGCACTTTATGCACAGACTGAGCTTGGTATACCAGCTATAGGGGGAAAAGATTCTATGTCAGGGTCTTTTATGGATATGGATGTTCCTCCTACATTAGTTAGTTTTGCAGTTAGCCATACATCAGCAGAAAATATAATATCTTCTGAATTTAAAAAACCTGGTAACTATATCTTAAGATTAAGACATAGAAGAAATTCTGATATGTCTCCGGATTTTCAGTATGCAAAGAAGATTTTTGACTTGTTTGAAGAATTAAATAACAATTCACTAATTCTTTCATCTTCCACAATTAAGCATAAGTCTTCTGCTGAAGCACTACTTAAGATGTGCTTTGGGAATATGATAGGATTTGAACTCACTGCAAATGAAAAATCACTTTTTGATAATGGTTATTGTGATATTCTTGTAGAGATTGATTCGCAGAAAATTCCAAACATTAATAATTTCTTAAGTAAATATAGTAATCTGGATTTAGAATTAATGGGTAAGACTATTGATGAACATAAATTCATTATGAAGGACATAGTTGTCAATCTTGAAACTTTACTTTCAGAATATACATCAAAATACGAATCTGTTTTTTCAACTAAAACAATAGCAGAAAAGCCTAATATAACAAATAAGCCATATGAATGTGAAAAAGTCTTTCACAGCAAGATAAACATAGCAAAACCAAGGGTATTCATACCTGTTTTTCCCGGAACAAATTGTGAGTATGATACAAAAAGAGCATTTGAAGACCAAGGTGCAATTTGCTCAACAGTGATATTTAGGAACACAAAAGCAAATGATATTGATGATTCCGTTAAGGAGTTTGTTAAACTGATAAATGATTCCAATATAATAGCAATACCAGGAGGCTTTTCAGCTGGTGATGAGCCTGATGGTTCCGGAAAATTCATAGCAACAGTATTTAGGAATCCATACATAAAAGAAGCAGTTCATAACATGCTATATGTTAGAGATGGACTGATGTTAGGCATTTGTAACGGATTTCAGGCTCTTGTCAAACTTGGACTGATTCCATATGGGAAGATAAGTGAACTGTCTGAAAATAGCCCCACATTGACATATAACAGTATTGGACGACATGTTTCATGTATGGTGAATACAAAAATCATATCAAAGTTATCACCTTGGTTCTCATGCGTTAATCTAAATGATATACATGCTATTCCAGTCAGTCATGGAGAGGGAAGATTCATTTGTACAGAACAAGAGTATAATTTATTGAGTACAAATGGCCAAATTGCAACACAGTATGTAGACGATTTGGGAAATCCTACATATGATATTGCATATAATCCAAATGGCTCATATTATGCTATTGAAGGTGTTACAAGCAAAGATGGCAGAATATTAGGTAAAATGGGACATTCAGAAAGATTTGGTAACAATGTGTGTATTAATGTTCCAGGCAATAAAGACCAAAAGCTGTTTGAATCAGGTGTTAAATATTTTAAATAAATGTTAATGATATAATTTTCAAGGAGGCAAGTTATGATATCAAAAACGATAGTAAAAAAAGTTTTAGAGTTTGATAATCCAGAAAGAATTGGATATGACTTTCTAGATGGTTCAATAAGAGATATAAAATATGTTGAACTTAATATACCCAAAAAAGAAGAACACAAATGGCAGAAACCTGAGTTTTTTGCAGATAAATATCCAAAATATAAGAATTTTGAAGGTTATTTACATCTTGATGAATATAATAACCTTTGGGGTAAGATGTGGCATGACACTACCGGTGGAGGAGAAGTACTGGAAGGTGGGCTGGAATCATGGGAGGATTTGTCATCATATAAAATACCTAACATTGATGATGAAACCAGATTTATAGATGCTCATTTAAGCGTAGAACCATACAAGGAAAGATTTATTCTTGGTCCTTTACCAGGATGTACATTTGCCATTATGAGAAATATACGTAAAATGGAAGTTTTTCTTGAAGATCTAATATTAGAAGAAGAAAATGTTCTTAAGCTTCAGGACATGGTAATAAATAAGCTTGTTAACATGGTAGATTTGTATGGGTCCATGAAATGTGTAGATGGAATATTTTTCTGTGAAGACTGGGGAACACAAGACAGGTTGCTTGTTTCACCAGCAATGTGGAATAAAATATTCAAACCTGCATATGTCAAACTATGTAAAGCTGCACATAGAAACAATTTGAAAGTATTAATGCATTCCTGTGGTTTTATATATGAAATTCTTGATGATCTTCTTGATGCCGGAGTTGACGCATTCCAACTTGACCAGCCAACATTAATGGGAATAGAAAGACTAGCTGAAAAGATAAATTTAAAAGCTACTTTATATTCTCCTGTAGATATTCAGGCTGTATTACCTACAGGAAACAAACAGCTTATTGAAAAGTCTGCAGACCAGATGGTTGATCTTTTTCATAAAAAAGGTGGTCTTATGGTTAAAGATTATGGTGATTATAATACATTACGTATTAAAGATGAATGGGCTGGTTGGGCTAGAAACAGATTTTTTGAAATTGGCGGTAAAGATCCAAGATAAAAGAAATAATTCACCAATTGATGATTTTATGTTAATATGTAAAAGATTGAAGTTTATGGAGTGTTAATTGACTAAGATTTTTAATAAAAAGCAGGATGAGGCTGAATCA
>JAQVAJ010000221.1 GCA_028690885.1 Clostridia bacterium | reverse complement strand
TATATCCTTAATTGATTGTTCCAAAACAGATATTTTCTTCCAAAAGCCATCAAAAGTACCTCTGGACATTTCACGGCTTTGCATTAAAATACGATTAAAAACTTCAACTGACAACTCGCTGTTTTTTAACCAGCCAAGATTAATCCTATAGTGCCCGTTCCCAATATCCTCCTTGTGATGGTCTGTGTCCTTGGCTGTCTTCATTTCCTTAACCAATTCTTCTTGTACAAGCTTTGCATTAGAAGACATATGAGTATTTCCAAATTCGCTTTGGTATATCAGCTTGAACCAGTCACAGATTTCCGATTTTGGATAAAGTAAATATTGATTGCGAATTACTCTTTCCATTTTACCCTTTCATCCATGTTCATTTTATTTACTATATTGTTAACAGCTTTTACCCTCTGGCTGTCAAACTTTAATATCTGCCTGTCATATGTAACAAGCCCGTTTACCTCTTCTTCTACATCAGAAAGCTGTGTATAAACACAAGCGCTCAGTCCTTTTTTTATATATGGAATAACCTGTTTTTTGAATAGTTTTTCATAAGCCTTCTGTAAAGTTTCTCTGTCTTTATATAATTTATATCCAAATGCTTTTTCTGGCGAATACATATGTGAAGGTGTTTTCATAGCATAACCGCCAAATTCTGTTAATGCCATTACCTTATTACTTAACTTTTTCGCTTTTGGAAAAGCTATCTTAGTAAAATATATATGTCTGCTGTAAAAATCAGAATGACTGTCTTCTTGTTCATGCCATCCGGAAGTAGAATCTATATACCTTGTTTTATCCAGGTTTCTTAATACATCAGTAAGCCTTACAGAATCAAACTGCCCCCACCCTTCATTAAAAAGAGTCCACTGACATAACGAAACACAGTTATATAAATGGCGTACATATTTAGAAAGGTCATCTTCGAATCTCTGCCTGTAATATGCATCTTCTCTTCCAAATGCTTTGTAGTTAGTATCATCCAGATTAATGCCAACAAAAGGAAGAGCTGCAACTGTGCTGAATTTGTACTGACTTCCACCATTTACGATATCCTGCCATACCAGTATTCCTAATCTGTCACAGTGATAATACCATCTTAACGGTTCAATTTTTATATGCTTTCTAATCATATTGAATCCAAGTTTTTTAACAAGCTTTATGTCTTTAACCATATCTTCATCAGTTTTAGGTGTATATATAGAATCTGGATAATACCCCTGATCAAGAACACCGTTATGAAAATATACATCATTATTCAAAGCAAGCCTTGAATAACCGAATTCATCTTTAACTATACTGAATTTCCGCATTCCAAAATATGATTTAACAACATCAGTTCCCGCTGTGATTTCAAGATTATATAAATATGGATCTTCTGGAGACCACATTCGAATATTATCCATTTTGAATATTATCTTTTTATCCTTATCACAAAGTCCCTGATATACTACATCCTGTTTGTCAATTACTGAAACAAAAAATTCATCCAGTTCAGTATCGGCATGTACTGTAACTGTTTTTTCATCAATGTCAGTATCAATTTTTATGCTTTTAACATACCCTCTTGGAACAGTCTCCAGCCAGACGCTCTGCCATATGCCGGATATAGGGGTGTAGAATATTCCGCCATTTTTTAGTTTCTGCTTTCCTCTTGGCTGACTCAATGTATCTGTTGGATCGGTTACTATTACATCCAATCTGTTTGTACCCTCTTTTATAATTGAAGATACATCAACTTCAAAAGGAAGATATCCTCCCTCATTTCTTGTTAACAGATTTCCGTTAAGATATACTTCACAAATATAGTCAACTGCATCAAAATGAATTAAAGTAATTTCATTTAAAAAACCTTCTTGAATATCAAATGAGAGATTGTATGTAATAGCCTCATCAGGCATAAGTATGTGATTTACTCCGCTGTATTTAGCTTCAGGAGAAAAAGGAACTACAATATCCCCTTCATAAACAGTATCCACAGTAATGTTCCTTTTTGAATCTGCTTTAAGAGAATGTTTTGTAATGCAGCATTTCCATGTCCCGTTTAGGGACAGGTAACCATTCCTAACCATTTGTGGCCTAGGATAATCGTTCAGCGGTATACCGTCCATCTCAACTCCTATATCTTAACGGTTTTTATTTTCTCCGTATAATACTGCACTAATTCGAATTTGGTTCCTGGCGGAAGCCTGTGATCAGGACATGGTATATATCCGCCAAGGGCGATTAAAGGCTTGAGTCTTTCTATTTCCTTATCAACGGCTTGTTTATCATAAGAAAGAACATGCTTGTTCATTCCTCCGACTCCTCTTAATTCCCTGCCGTATTTTTCTCTCCATGGAGCTATACTTGCATCCCAAACTCCTACTTCGATAGGGAACATTGTATTTACACCGTTTTCTAACCATATAGGTATCATTTGGTCTATGCATCCGTCACAGTCCAAAGAAACAATGTCAATACCATAGCTTTTCACCAGATCATTTCTCTTTTTATAGTGTTTTGCACATAAATCTTCAAGAACACTAGGACTGAACAACGGACCGTTCTTGTAACATATGTCCTCCCAGTAGTGTGCAAAATCAAATTTAAACTTAGATACTTCCAAAGTGTATTTAGCAACCTGATACTGAAGTTCTGCATAATCTGATACTATCTCATCTAAAAGTTCATAATCATCATATATCATATAACTCATGCCCATTACTGTAAGCATGTTTCTGACATCTCCTGCAACACTTCCGATTTCAAGACCAATAGGAGCATCTATCTTATCCCAGTCATTATTATTAAAATATTCCGGATTAACTCTTTCTTCTGTAAACTGTAATTTAGGTTTATATAATTCCTCATAAGCTTTTCTGTCCTTCAATGTATAATCACATTCACCTGATATTGATACAACTCCGGGTTTTTCAATTTCAATTACACCCCATCCTGTTAATACTTTTCTTGACCCGTCTGGTAATTCTTCCAGCACTTCTGGCTTAAAAAAAGGTCTTAAGCTTGCAGCACCTCTTCTGGTAGTATGCCAGTTAAAATCCCATCCAAGCTTTTCATTCAATCTGTAGTCTGCTACATTACCGTCTCCTACATTTTCCATATCTTCTTTTTTGATATGACCTTTTTCAACCCATTCAACAAGAAGCTCTTTCCAATAACCGAAATGTACTGCTGGCATTCTGTCAGCATCTTTATAATTTAAAATGTTTAGTGCTCTAGTATTGTTATCCATAAATCCTCCGCATACAAACAGATTTTATAGTTATTGCTACTTCAAGTCAACATAAACTAGAAAATAAATCGCAGATTACCTTTGTCATATATAGTTATTGCATTTTTTGTAATTAATACTATTATGTACATTTAATAGACTGAATATTCAAATATTAAGTACAAAAAACAATTATTGACATTAATATAGAAAATTGTATAATTAAGTTACAGAAAATACTTGGTTGATAGCGATTGCAAAGAATGGAGAATTATTATGAAAAAAATATTAGTTATATTCTTGATATTACTTATAGTTCTAACTGGATGTGAAACAATTACTGGTGGACCATTGGGGCTTGAGGTAATAGACGAAGGTCAGGATTACAATCAATTTCTGTTCAGAAGAGGAACTTTCACCTGGACTAAATACGGTATCTATACCGTAGTGAATAACAAGATACGTTATTTAGATAAAGATGATAACTGGAACTTACTATGCTTTGATTCAGAATGTGAACATGATTCTGTTAACTGTAGCGCTTATGTTGAGACATCATCAATATTCACATATGACGATCAGTTATACTATGTATTGTATAAGGATAATAAATTTACTCTTAACAAAATGGATCTTATGGGAAAAAACCGAGAACAAATCAAAATACTGGATATTAATGAAACAGAGCCAATGAGCACATTTGAGTGTCAGATAGCCAATAACTATCTTGTTCTTAATTACAGATATTTAAATGAAATTACTGAACCAGGAGTCATTAA
>JAQVAJ010000003.1 GCA_028690885.1 Clostridia bacterium | reverse complement strand
GAAATGATAGATAACACATATGAGATGCTTATAGGAGAGTATGTAAATGTAATGCCTTCTGAAGATGACTATCAAAATTATGGTTTGTTGAATCCTGAGTACTCAATAAAAGTAACTGCAGAAAACAAAACGGTTCTTTTACACGTTGGAAAAGAATTAATAGATAAGAACAGCTTCTATGCTAAATTTTCAAATTCTGATGAAGTATTTCTGGTAGATAAACAATACTTAGGTTGGATAGATACTGAGTTAATGGAAATTTTATATCCTATACCATATGAGCCTCTTATAAAAAATGTTAAATCAATGCATTATGTATTTGCTTCTGGAGAAGTATATGATGTATTAATAGAAGAACAGGAATATATTATTGATGATAAGCCTGCTAAAAATTATGAGTATACTATAAATGGAGATATAGTTGATTTGCAGTATGGATCAGATCTGTATAATACAACTTTTTATGGAACTGCAATAGTAAGTTATGATAATGAATGGCAAGGGCCTGACGAGAGTCAGAAACCATTTTTATTAATAGAGATGAATTATGTTTCAGGCCTTAATGAATATATAGCATATTACACAAAAGATGAAGTATCTATGTATTATATAAGGTATAACCCTGAATATGATATGATGAGTCAATATACTGGTACAGTTGTAGATTCTGGACCTATTGAAGGATTTTTCAATCAGTTCCTAGTACAGTACTCTGACTATCTTTATGTGACATGTATTGATGGTAAAGAACATGAATTTGGAGATTGGATTGTAGTAAAGGAAGCTACTGAAGAAGAAGAGGGTTTAAAAGAAAAAGTATGTACTGTTTGTGGCCATAAGATTTCTGCTCCTATTTCTGTTGTAAAGCATACCGATCCAGGTTCATATAGAGGAGCAAACTGGTGGATAATATTGATTATCGTCTTAGCAGGAGGGGCGATTGGTGCAACAATTTTAGTTAACCGTGCAAAATCAAAGAAAAAAGAAGAGGAGAAGCAGTAGCAGCTGATGAAGTTATTTTTAAAGCATGCCGGTAAAATATTGTTTGCTTATTCAACAGCAGCTGCAGTTTTCACTTTTTTTGTGATTGCACCCTTGTCAATGGCTAATAATATGACTACATGGCTGCTTTTATACTCTTTTGTCATGTTCATGTTTATGTTTTTCATGGTATCAAAAACTGCTTTATCAGTTGGAAAATATGAAAGATATGATAAAGATGCAAAAGCGCATCCTGCAAAAGGATTATTATATGGATTAGCAGCAATGACTCCTTATCTTCTTCTAGGACTGATTCATCTGCTTATCTTTGACAATTCGCTAGAGTTAGGGTTAAGAATTTTCCATTATATATTCAGATGCGCATTAGGTCCATTTTATTTCATGATAAACACATTGGGATACACATGGTATGCTTTCGCCATAGCATATATGGTAGTACCGGTAATTTCAGGAATATGGTATTTTATGGGATTAAAAGGAATTGACAAGTTAAGGGTAAATAAAAGTATAAAAGATGACGAGGCTTTTCTAAAATGAATATAGATGTTTTTGATAAATATAACAAAGAAATACAAAAAGAATGTGAAGCCAAACTCGATTATGTTACTACTAAAGCGGAGTATATTTCGTTAATAAACGATGCAAGAAAGCATTTTGAAACAACCTCTATTCAAGGAAGTCCAATAAATGATGTTATTCAAACACAAATAGAAGAATCAGGAATACATGAAGTCTTAAACAATGCATTAATGGTTTGTGATATGTATCTTCCTTATTCACTAATTGACCTTATGCAAAAGAAAATCGGGTTTGAAGGCATTAAAAAAATGATAGATGATAAATCTAAGCCAGAAGCCGACAGAGCTTCCTTGATTAATTCTCTTATTGGTATTGAGAACGAAGATTTGTATAAATATCTGATTGATATCATTGTTACATCAGATTCAGAGTTATTAAAAGAAGAAGCAGCTGATGTTCTGTCACTGATGGATAAGAATAAGGTGAATCTAAATATTTTAGAAAGCTTTGATAAAAACGGTGTTAACAATGAGTTATTATCTGTGCTAGTTGCAGTTTACAAGGATACAGACGAATCTGATTCAATATATCAGCTATTACGAAAACATTTCATTTTATCTGATAATAAATCCATGATTGCAAACATAATGGCGGATTTGAATGATGGTAGAGCAGTAGTTTTTCTGAGAGGATATTTGTCAAAAAATCTGAATGATATCGCAAAATCAGAAATTGTCGATATCTGTAGCGCAATAAGCAGACTTGGAGGATACACAGAAGATTTTATTAAATTTAATAATCAGACACACTAATAAGCTTGTGCTAACCTATTTAGCAATTGACATGATATAATAATTTATATATAATTTGGCGAGTGATTATTTTTACTGGAGTATGAAATGCAAGCAAAAAAGAGAATATCTGAAGCGGTAATCCGTAGATTGCCCAGATATCTTAGATACATAGGGGAATTGAAAGATAACGGAATTGAGAAAGTTTCCTCTTCGCAACTTGGTGAAAAGATGGGCATGACAGCTTCACAAATAAGACAAGACTTCAGTTATTTCGGTGGATTCGGACAGCAAGGTTACGGTTACAGTGTACAATTACTATTTGATAGTATGAAACAAATATTGCTAAAAGATCAAGGTTTTACAGTTATTATTATTGGAGCAGGTAATTTAGGAACGGCATTAGCTAAATATAATAATTTCCATGACAGAGGATTTGATATTATTGGAATTTTTGATATTAATCCAAAACTAATTGGAAAAACAATAAATTCTAATGAAATAATGTGTATAGATAAGCTTGAAGATTTTATATCTGAACATCAGCCTGATATAGCTATTTTATCACTACCAAGAAGCGAGACTAAAGACATTGCAGTCAGAGTTGCAAATTCAGGGGTAAAAGGACTTTTTAACTTTTCACCAATGGATTTGAAATTGCCACACGATATACCTATCGAGAACGTTCATCTCAGTGACAGTTTAATGGTGCTGGGATATAAAATAAAGAATTTTCAAGAGGAGAAATAGATGAAAACTTACACCACGACCAATATCAGAAACATAGTATTGATGGGACATGGCGGATCTGGTAAAACCACACTTGCCGAAGCCATGCTGTTCCTCACAAAAGGGATAGACAGATTCGGAAACGTAAACGATGGTAACACAACATGCGATTTTGATTCTGAGGAAATAAAAAGAAAATTTTCTATTAATACAGCAATAGCACCAGTTGAATGGAAAAATCATAAATTGAATATTCTTGATACTCCTGGATACTTTGATTTTGCAGGAGAAGTTAAATGTGCATGTAGAGCAGCAGAAATCGGATTAATACTGCTTTCTGCTAAAAACGGTGTTGAAGTCGGAGTTGAGAAATCCTGGGAATATGCAAACGAGGTTAATATAAGCAGAGCATTCTTCATAAGCAAACTTGAAGAAGAAAATGCTGATTTCTTCAAGGTGTGTGAGGAACTTAGAGATAAATTTGGTAATAGTGTTGTACCTTTTCAATTTCCAATGATTGAAGACGGACAGCTTAAAGGAATAGTCGATGTTATAACAAAGAAAGCATATTTACTTCAAAATAAATCAGTTATTGAAGCAGAAATTCCTTCTCAATATGTTGATAAAGCTGAAGAGTTAAGAGAACCTTTGATTGAAGCAGTTGCTGAAACTGATGAAGAACTTATGGAGAAGTTTTTCGAAGGTGAACTTTTCACTGATGAAGAAATAGTAAAAGGTTTGATACACGGAATAGAGCAAGATTCCATATTCCCAATATTCTGCGGTTCTTCAATGATGCATGTAGGTATGGATACATTAATGGATGCTCTTGTAGCATACTTTCCGTCTCCTGAAAAATATAAGATTCATGCAGTAAAAGCTGGAACAAGTGATGAAGTTGTACTTAATCCTTCTGCTGATGAGAAATTTAGCGGTTTAGTATTTAAGACAATGGTAGATGCTTTTGTAGGAAAGATATCTCTTGTAAAAGTCTGCTCAGGCGAGCTTAAGTCTGATATGACAGTATACAACAGTAGAATATCTGACACTGAAAAGATATCAAATCCTTTTGTACTGAGAGGTAAAAAGCAGGAACAGTGCGAAAAAGCGATAGCAGGTGATATAATAGCTGTTGCAAAACTTTCAGATACTCAAACAAATGATACATTATGTTCACAATTAAACCCTGTTGAACTTAAGAAAGTAGTATTTCCAGAAGCTTCCATATCATTGGCTGTTGAGCCTTTAGCAAAGGGAGATGAAGATAAAATAGGATCTGGTCTTAACAAACTTCGTGATGAAGATCCTACATTTAGGGTAGAAAACAACTCTGAAACAAAGCAATTACTTGTAAGTGGTCTTGGTGAGCAGCATATTGATGTTATAACAAGTAAACTTAAATCAAAATACGGAGTATCAGTTAAACTTACTGATCCTAAGATTCCCTACAGGGAAACTATTAAGAAGCAACTAGAGTCTGAAGGAAAACATAAAAAGCAGTCAGGCGGACATGGACAGTACGGTCATGTTAAAATCGTATTTGAACCAGGTGAAACTGAGGATTTAGTTTTTGAAGAGAAAATTTTTGGTGGATCAGTTCCTAAAAACTACATCCCTGCTGTTGAAAAAGGATTGAGAGAATGTGTTGTAAAAGGTGTTTTAGCTGGATATCCTATGGTTAAACTTAAAGCTACTTTAATTGATGGCTCATATCATGATGTTGACTCTTCGGAAATGGCATTTAAAATAGCAGCAAGCTTAGCATATAAAAAACTTATTGATGCGACTCCTGTTCTTTTGGAACCTATCGTATCCTGTGAGGTATTAATTCCTGATTCATACATGGGTGACATAATTGGCGACATGAATAAAAGAAGAGGAAGAATACTTGGCATGAATCCTGCAGAAAACGGTTACCAGAAGGTATTAGCTGAAGTTCCACATGCTGAAATGTTTAAATATGCAACTGATCTTAGAAGTATGACGCAGGGAAGAGGTTCTTTTACAATGAAATTGGAGAGATACGAAGAAATGCCTTCAAATCTAGCTGAAAAGGTAGTTGCAGCAGCTAAGAGAGAAGCAGAAGAGGAATAAGAATTATAATCTTATAATATTATTAATTTATCAAATACATAAAAGGGCAGTTTAACTGCTCTTTTATATGTGGACCAGCTTAGCAAGCTATGATAATATTACTAAGACATAAAAGTTTTATCATGATAAATAACAATTATTTACCTGTTAAAATAAAGTAAGGAGGGTATGAACAGTCACTGACTGTATCACACAAAAAAGAAATGAATTCAATTAATTTAGCAAAATGGATTACGGCTGATATTGAGCCAAATAATGATTCCTGCAGAATGTTTCAAAGAACAATAAAGTTTGAAAAGCAAGTAAAAAAAGCTGTATTAAATATTACAGCTTTAGGTCTTTATGAGGCATTTGTCAATGGGAAAAGAGTAGGTAAAGACTATAGATTTTTACCTGGGTGGACACATTATAACAGAAGAGTACAATATCAGTCATTTGATGTAACAAAAAACATTATAGAGGAATATGCTGATATATCTGTATATGTTGCAAGGGGTTGGTTTTCAGGACATATAGCAGGCGACCCAGATAAACTGCATTTCGCTTTAGCGTGCTCTCTTGATGTTGTCTATGCTGACGAAACAAAAGATTCGTTTATCAGTTGTGCTAGCGATGAATGGAAAGCTGCAAAAACATCTATTATTTTTAGCGATATATATGATGGCGAGACTTACGATGCAAGACTTAGACCATACGATTTTAAGCCAGTAAGACTTGCACAGGGATATAATCCTAATGATATAGTCTTGCAGCAGGGTGAGTATGTAAAAGAACATGAACAGTTATCTGTAGTAAAACTGATTATTACACCAAAAAATGAAAGAGTTTTAGATTTTGGACAAAATATTACCGGTTATGTCAGATTTAAAGTAAAAGCAAAAAAAGGTGAAAGATTTATATTATCTCATGCTGAAGTTTTAGATAACGAAGGTAATTTCTATATTGAAAATCTAAGAGGAGCAAAACAAAAAATAGAATACATCTCTAACGGTGGTAAATCTGAGTACTCACCTCATTTTTCATTCCAAGGTTTTCGGTATGTAAGATTAGATGAATGGCAGGAAAATGTCAATATATCTGATTTTAAAGCCATTGTAGTGCATTCTGACATGAAACGTACTGGTTATTTTGAAAGTTCTGATAAAATGCTTAATAAGTTATATGAAAATACTATATGGGGACAAAAGGGAAACTTTCTTGATATTCCTACTGACTGTCCACAAAGAGATGAACGTTTAGGGTGGACTGGAGATGCACAGGTATTCTGCAAAGCAGCATCATACAATTATGATGTTAAAAAATTCTTCTCAAAGTGGCTTACTGATTTATCATTATGCCAGGCAATGAATGGAGCAGTGCCTTCAGTAATTCCTGTTAAATACTCTTTTGTAAATGTATCATCAGCCTGGGGAGATGCTGCAACAATAGTGCCTTATCAAATGTATTTAACATATAATGATATATCTATTTTAGATAATCAATATGAATCTATGGCCTCTTGGGTGGAATACATTAAGAATTCTTCAGATAATCCTTATCTTTGGGATACTGGATATCAATATGGTGACTGGTTGGCATTGGATGTTCCTTTTGGTACATATAGAGGTAAAACAAATCAATATCTTGTTGCTACTATATATTATGCAAACAGTGTAGATATTATGAAAAAAACAGCTGTTTTACTAAAGAAGAAAAAAAAGGTAATAAAGTATTATCAGGATTTGTATGACAACATTAAAATGGCATTTAATGAAACTTATTGGAAAGACGAAAAACTAATAACAGATACTCAGACATCCTATGTTTTAGCTTTGCATTTCAATATGTTAAACGAAGAAAGACAGAAAAAAGCCATTGCTAATCTTGTGGAACGAATTCATGACTTTGGCGATAAAATCTCAACAGGCTTTTTAGGGACCCCATATATATTGCATGTACTTGCTGAATATGGTTATGCTGATCTTGCATATAAGCTCTTACTTGAAAAAGAATATCCTTCATGGATGTATCCCATAACAAAAGGAGCCACTACTATCTGGGAGCATTGGGATAATATTAAGCCAGATGGAACTTTTTGGAGCAAGGATATGAATTCCTTTAATCATTATGCATATGGTTCTGTTGTGGATTTCATGTATGAAAAAGTTGCAGGAATAAGAATAGATGAATCTAAACCAGGATTTAGTAATATTATCTTAAAACCGGTTGTTGTAAAAGGATGCGGATTAAATTATGCAAAAGCAAGTCTGATAACAAAAAAGGGTACAATTATTTCAAAATGGGAGATGTCAAAAGATAGCATTACATATACATTTGTTGTTCCTAAAAATACTACTGCGACCATATGCTTAAAAGAAACATACAATGTAGGTCCGGGAGAATACACATACACAGAAAATATTTAATTACAGTAAATGGAATTATATTATATAACTCCATACTATATAGAATATTGATAATGTTAAGTTAAGCAATAAAAAGAAGAGGTTAATCCTCTTCTTTTTTTATCTGACCGGATCTGAAATGCTTTCTACATAATGGAATATATCGTTCATTACCGCCAAGCAAAAATTGCGGACCTTCTCGCATTATTTTACCATCAGCTCCAATTCTTGCATTGCATGTAGCTTTTTTCCCACACCAGCATATTGTTTTGATTTCTTCAATAGTATCTGCCCATGAAAGAAGGTATAAGCTTCCTTCAAATAATTTATTCTGAAAATCAGCACGTAATCCATAACAAATAACCGGTATATCCAGATCATCAGCAATATGTACAAGTGTTTCAACCTGCTTTTTAGTTAAAAACTGAGCTTCGTCAACTACTATGCAGTCATATTTATTAAATTCGTCATCGTTTTGATCCAAAAACGAATCAGTAAATTCGCAATCCATCCTAAGCCCGCATCTGGAAACATTTATCTGCTTGCCATCTCTTATATCGCTTTGTGGTTTAAGCAGTACTGCTGATTGATTTCTCTCTTTGTAGTTGTACACAACCATTATTGCATTTGCTGATTTTGAACTACCCATTGCTCCATATCTGAAATATAGTTTGGCCATGTTACCCCCCAGAATATTTATATATAAAGTATACCATCACGAGATAGGCTTTTGAATATATGGTTGAAAAAAAGATTGATTTTGATATAATAAAGTCAGAGAAAGTCAAAAGGTGATTCAAGATGGCTAGATTAAGTGACGTAATAGAAGACTTTATAAAAGATCTCATTGATGATACAGAAGGGGAAGTAGAAATACAAAGAAATGAACTTGCCAATTATTTCAAATGTGTTCCCTCTCAAATCAACTATGTAATTGCTACAAGGTTTAATTCTGAAAGAGGTTATTTTGTTGAGAGCAAGAGGGGTGGAGGCGGTCATATAACTATTAGCAGAATGTCAACGGATAAGCCGTATGACTATTTTATGCATATTATTTTATCTATGGGAGATGAGATAAGCAGACATTCTGCTGAAGTATATATAGATAATTTTATGGACCTAAATATAATATCAGAATCTGATAAAAAATTACTTAAAGCGGCTGTAAATGATAATTCTTTAAAAAGCGTGCCAGTATTTCTAAGAGATAAGGTACGTGCAGATATATTAAAGAACATGCTTATGAAAATGATTATATAAGGAGGGCTTATGGCCAAAAATAGCAACTATTTTGTATGCACATCTTGCGGTTATGAAACCGTAAAGTGGATGGGCAGATGCCCTTCATGCCAGGAATGGGGCACATTTGAGGAAGTTACTGAACTTAAGAATTTAAAAACAGATAGTGTCAGAGAAATACAACTGGATTCAGTAGATAATATTGATTACTCAGATTCACATAGAATTAATTCAGGTATGACTGAAGTTGATAGAGTGCTTGGAGGAGGTATTGTTGAAGGATCAGTAGTTCTTGTAGGCGGTGATCCGGGTATTGGCAAGTCTACTATTCTTTTACAGTTATGCAGGGATGTATGTACTGATAATCAGATATTATATATATCAGGAGAGGAAAGTATAAGTCAACTGGGACTAAGAGCAAAAAGAATAGGTTTGAAAAGAAAGAATGTCCAACTAGCCTCAGAAACAGATACTGATGTAATATGTAAAGCTATTCATGATAAAAAACCTGCTATTGCAATTGTTGATTCAATACAGACTGTTTATTCAGGTCAGATATCATCTATTGCAGGTAGTGTTAATCAGATTAAAAATTCCACACTTATGTTAGTTAATGCTGCCAAGAAATCAGATACCGCACTGTTTATTGTCGGTCATGTAACCAAAGAGGGAAGCATCGCAGGTCCAAAACTACTTGAGCATATGGTAGATACAGTTTTATATATTGAAGGTGAGAGCGGTTCATCATTTAGAATACTAAGAGGTGTTAAAAACCGTTTTGGATCTACCAATGAGATAGGCGTATTCGAAATGTGTGATAAAGGATTAATTGAAGTGACAAATCCTTCTGCATTTATGCTTGAAGGAAGAAACCTTGATGCTCCAGGAACGGTTGTAATGCCTGTTTTGGAGGGCTCAAGACCTCTCATGGTTGAGATACAGGCCTTAGTGTGTCCTACTAATTTTACAATGCCCAGACGCATGTCTGCGGGAATTGATCAGTATAGAGTTAACATGTTAATGGCAGTCATAGAAAAAAATGCTAAAATTAGACTGTATAATTACGATGCATATATAAATGTGGCAGGTGGAATAAAGATTAGTGAAACTGCATCTGATCTTGCAGTTATAACTGCAATCGCATCAAGTTACAAAGGCAAGAAGCTTGACAGCAGGTGTGTTGTTTTAGGAGAAGTTGGCTTAACTGGAGAGATAAGATCTGTTAATGGGATAGATAAAAGAATTAATGAAGCTGTCAAGATGGGTTACACTAAAGCAATCATTCCAAACGTGAATTTAAAATCCGCTATGCAATATGAAAATCAGATTGAAATAATCGGTGTTTCAGCTATATCGCAGGCAATAGAAGAAGCTTTGGTTAAGTAACCTTGTTTTTTGATTTTGGTCTTTTGACACTTAGTTAAAAATAGAGTATAATTTAATATGAGGTATTAATTTGAGTTACAGTATCGGAGACAAAATCGTATATCCAATGCACGGCGCAGGCATTATCGTTGACAAAGTAAATAAGAAGATAATGGATGAAATAAGATGCTATTTTATTGTCAAGAGCCCAGTTAGTGAAATGGTGGCTATGCTTCCTGTTGAAAACATGGATACTATTGGAATTAGAGATATAATGTCAGCTAATGAAGCTGATGAGCTTTTATGTAAAATAAAAGAGATGAATACAGTTGAATTATCAAACTGGAATAAAAGATATCGCGAGAATATGGAAAAATTAAGAGATGGTACCATTGATGAAATTGCTCAGATAGCAAAATCACTTTTAACGCGCGATAAAAGTCTTTCAACTGGAGAGAGAAAGTTAATGCTAAATGCTAAAAATGCTGTTTTAAGCGAAATCATGTTAGCAAAAAATATCACATTAACACAAGCAGAGGAAGCTTTAATGGAAAGCATCAACTGTGAATCTGAACAAGAAGGCCAAGATTAGAAAATGGAACCTATAAGAGCGGTGATTCCGGCAGGCGGCTCATCTATAAGGATGAACGGGATAAACAAGCTTGTTGCTACAGTGGCAGGATTACCTGTTATAGTGCGTACCATAAAAGCATTTGATGAACTGGAATACATTGAGCAGATAGTTGTTGTGGTACCCAAAGAGCAGCATGAATTATATCTTAAGCTTATAAAAGAATATAAAGTAGACAGTAAAGTTAAATTTGCTTATTCTGGACTTAGCAGACGTGAATCAGTATTTAATGGATTAAAAGAGCTAAGTGATGATGAAGGAATTGTACTTATTCACGATGCGGCAAGACCATTAGTTACCAAAAAAATTATTGATGATTGTATTGAGGGAGCTAAAAGATATGGGTTTTGCTTAGCTGCTTCAAGAAACACAGATACTATTAAAAGAGCCGATAATATTATGTTTGTTGAAAATACACTTGATAGACAGAGAATCTATAACGCTCAGACTCCTCAGGCATTTAAAACGGAATTTGCACTTGATTTTCATAAAAGGGCGCAAGAAGAAAATCTTAATGTTACAGATGACAGCATGATTGCTGAATATTACGGGCACAATGTAAAGATCATAGAGTCAGATACGCTTAATATAAAAATTACGTCAAAAATTGATCTGCTAATAGCAGAGGCCTTTTTATCCAACGGTGATTAAGCAGAAACACATTATTCCATCACCTTGTCCGAATGATGTCAGACCTTCACCGGATGTAGCAGTTAATCCTATATCTTTTTTATCGATATTTAGAAGATTTGAAATGTTTTCTTTCATATTGTCTATGTATGAAGAAATAACTGGAGTTTTGCATTCAACTGTAAAACTTACATGTAAGATATCATGTTGTAGGCTTTTAAGTGCTTCCAGAACATAAAATTTGCTATCAATAATTCCATTTTTACACATTTCATCAGCAGTTTTTCCCAGAACATTAACAGATGTAATACCGCTTATAGCATTTGTAAGTGCATGATAAATAACATCCCCATCGCTTTTTGCATCAAGAGCTTTATGGTTTTTAATCAGGACTCCTGCCAGAATTAATGGTTTTTGACTATTTTTCGAAAATCTGTGGCTGTCTTGTCCTATTGCACATTTCATAAGGTACCTCCGGCTTGTATTTTATTTTATCACATTTGCTATAAATAAGTATTACAAGATGATTTTTAAATAGTACAATAAAGATATGTTAAATCTAATGTTCATAAAAAATACATACATAATTTGATTATGTATGGTATATTTATTATATTGAAAGGATGTGACACATGGAAAGCTGGTATTACGAAAAGATAGTATACAGAAAAAGAACTGGGAAAGATGACCTTATATCACTTGGTGCTGTTGTTGCTACCCTGGCTATATGTATTATATCCTACTATTTTCTCAAGACGTATTCATTTATAATATGGCTCGGAGTAATATATGCATGCTACAGACTAGTTGCTTCTACAAAATTTGATTATGAGTATATTTTTGTTGAAGATACCATGACTATTGATAAAATAATAAATAAAAGCAGACGTAAAAACATTTTTACCCATTCTTTGAAGGATTTTGAGGTTATAGCATATAAAAATTCTGTACATATAAATGAGTATAAGGATAATGTTCAACAGGTAATAGATGCGTCATCTTCAACAGATGATACGCTTTTTGGTGTAGCATACTATAAATCTCAAAGAACTCTTGTTTACTTTGAATCAGATGAGAGGGTACTTGAGTTTATTAAAAAGTACGTGCAGTATAAGTTCAAGGAGTAATAGTTGAGAAATCTTTGGAAATATTTTATATTAACGCTAATAATACTGATTTTGGTGTCAGCAGCGCTTTATGCATATAGTGTTATATTTGAATACATTAAAGATAAATATTCCCCAAATGAAAATATTGAACAGTATTTTTCTGATGACCAAACTGATTTGATTGTCAATTTTTCACGTTCTGAATTTGATAAACCTGTTAGGATAATAAATGGTGAGATACTAGTTAGATATGAGGTAATTAAAGAATATATAGATCCAAATATATACTATGATGAAGATCGCGGGAAAATAATAATAACTACATCAGATAAAGTTTTCCGTCTTACTGAAAACAGCCTTATAGCACAGATAAATAAAAATGAGATGAATCTTGATACAGCAAGCCAGCGATTTGATGGATATCTGTATGTACCCATAAGTGCTTTTATGGAATTATGGAATATTAATGCAAAGTATATTTCTCAATATGATACAGTTATAATTGAATCATACAAAAGTTATGATTATACAGCTGTTGTCAATATACCTGATGCTGTTATTAGGAAGGGACCATCAATTAAAGAACCTATATACATAAAGGATTTTCCTCAAGATCAGATGCTTTATGTAAAAGAAGTTCAAGGAGAATGGACAATTGTAATGACTGCTAATGGAGTAGTGGGATTTATTGAAACAAAATTTTTAAATACAGACTTTCAATCTAAGCAGATAGTTATTAAGTATGAACCAAAAAAATTATTCATCCCTGACCATGTTGTTCTTACATGGCACTATGTACATTCAAGTCTGGTTACAAGCGTACCATATTATGCTGATGTAAATGTCATTTCTCCTACATTTTTTACTGTCATTGATGAAAAGGGGTCAATAGCAAGCAGCGCATCATTAAAATATATGGAAAATGCTCATAAAAGAGGATATACAGTGTGGCCATTAATTAATAATGTGTTTTCTAACAGAGATCAGATAAGTGCTGTCTTGGCTGATTCAGAAGCCCGAAAATATGTAATTGAACAGATACTTACATATGCATATATATATAAATTTGATGGAATAAATGTTGATTTTGAAAATCTCTATCTTTCAGACAAAGATAATTTGACTCAGTTCATACGAGAGCTAGTACCGCTTGCCCATGAAATGAATTTAGCCGTATCGATTGATGTGGGTATCCCAGGCGGATCGGAAGGATATTCCTTATGTTATGATCATTATGAACTTGGAAAAGCGGCTGATTTTGTAATGGTTATGACATATGACCAGTACTGGAGTTCACATGAAAGCGGAGGTAGTCAGGCTCAACTGTCATGGGTTGAAACAAATTTGCTTGCAACCTTGAAGCTAATACCATCAGATAAGCTGGTTTTAGGGATTCCAGCATATACAAGGCTTTGGAAAACAGATAATGATGGTAAAGTGACTCTTAGTAGGACTCTTACAGCTGACCAGGTTGTTGAGATAGTAGAGTCAAAACAGCTTTCACCGATTTGGGAAGAAGAAAGAGATGGATTTATCAGTGGACAGTACTATATAGAATACTGGGAAAATGGTGAGTTATACAGAGCTTGGATTGAAGATGATGCCAGTGCTCGGTTAAAAGCTCAGCTTGCTTCAAAGTATGACTTAAGAGGCGTATGCATATGGATGATGAGTCAGACAAATAAAACTGTATGGGAAGCAATACTTGAAGGATTTCACTCTGAAATAGATTAGCATATTCAATATGAATATATTTGTTTGCATGATATAATTAATAAAAACTAGTGAGGATGATATGAAAGAACATGTAAATTATGAAGATATCTTTAAAAGATTTAATGAACAGCTTCCAAAAGGTGTTTTTCTAAACACCAGTTTTGAGGGTGAATATAATACTATGACTATTGGATGGGGACTAGTTGGGATTACATGGAGTAAACCTGTAGTATGTGTTGCTGTAAGATTTTCAAGACACACTTACTCTCTTTTGGAAAAATCTAATAAATTTACGATAAGCATACCCAAAACAGGTACTTTAAAGAAAGAACTTGGAATATGTGGAACAAAATCAGGTAGGGATATAGACAAGTTTGAAACATGCAGTTTCAAAAAAGATAAAATAATCGATAAATGTGATCTTCATATAGAATGCGAAGTAGTTCAAAAGACAGCAATGGACAAAACAGCTTTAGAATCTTCAATAAAAGAAAGGTTTTATGGAACTGATGATTACCATATGTTCTATTTTGGAGAGATAAAAGACTGCTATTATACAAAAGAGGAAAAATAATATGAAAAACATCTGTATAATATTCGGAGGTATATCCTGTGAACACGAAGTGTCAAGGATATCTGCTGTAAATGTATTAAGAAATCTTGATAAAAAGAAGTATCATCCTTATGTTATTGAGATAACAAAGGATAGACAGTATTACCTATATGAATATCATGATAATGTTGAATATTACCAGCAGTTAGTTCAGATAAACAACAAATTAGACAAAGAAAAGATTGTACCTGATATAGCTATGTTTCAGAAGATGAATATAGATGTTGTCTTTCCTGTTTTACACGGTACAAAAGGAGAAGATGGTACTTTGCAAGGATATTTGGATTTATGCAATGTAGCATATGTTGGATCAGATGTATTATCATCAGCTATATGTATGGACAAGGTTTTATGCAAAGATATTCTTGTTAAAAATGGTATAGCTGTTGCAGATTATTTATGGTTTTCATGTGAAGAAATAAAAAAATCCATAAATAAAGTGGTTAAATCAATTGAGAGTAAATTTGCCTACCCGGTATTCATAAAGCCGTCAGAATGCGGTTCTTCTGTTGGTATAAGCAAAGCAAAAAATGCTGACAGTTTAAAGAAAGCATTGGTTTTTGCTGCTATGTTTTCCAGAAAAGTTCTTGTTGAAGAGTTTATCGAAGGTGATGAACTGGAAGTAGCTGTTTTGGGTTCTTACGAGAAGATATCTTCTTCAGGAGTTGGGCAGATATTATCATCTAATGAATTTTATGACTATAATGCAAAATACATTGATGGTAAAAGCAGTACATTGTTGAAACCTGACATACCAGATTCTTCAACAAGACAGATAAAGAAGATAGCGGAGCAGGCATTCAGGTGTGTTGGCTGCTATGGTATGGCAAGAATAGACTTCTTCTTAACAAAAGGGAAAAAGGCAATTGTTAATGAGATAAATACAATACCAGGTTTTACCGATATAAGTATGTATCCCAAATTATGGGATCAAAGCGGAATATCATATACAAAACTGCTTGATAAGCTTATTAAACTTGCTGAAGAAAGAAAAGAAAAATATATATTTGAAACTGATTATGAAGGAATAAGATATGATTAACGGCAAGATAGGTGTTTTTGATTCAGGAATCGGCGGACTTACTGTTTTAAAGGAAATCATTAAACAGTTACCCAATGAGGATATCATTTATTTTGGAGATGGGAAAAGAACTCCATATGGTGGAAAATCTAAACAGACAATAGAGTTGTTTGCTTTACAAAGTATGAAATTTCTCACTCAAAGAGGTGCAAAAGCTATAGTGATTGCATGTAATACTGTCTCTTCGAATGCAATGGATGCAATAAAACAGCACTATGATCTTCCCATAATAGAAGTTATATCTACTACAGCTGAACTTGCATATAATAAGTCAGAAAATAAGAACATTGGTGTTATTGGGACAAAAGCTACGATAGAAAGTCACTCTTATGAAAAAGCTCTTAAGTCCATGGATACAAAAGTTACAGTACATCAGAAAAGCTGTCCTTTATTTGTCCCTCTAGCCGAAGAAGGAGTTGAATGGTGGGAAGATGAAATAACTAAAATGGTCGCCAAGAGATATTTCAGTTTTTTTGATAACACCGACATTGATACACTTATACTTGGATGTACTCATTATCCTTTACTTAAAAATTCAATAAGACAGACTATAGGAAATGATGTTTGTCTTGTAGATTCAGCATATATTACTGCAAAGCAAACAAAAATTATGCTAGAAAAATCGGGATTGCTCAAAAAGTCTTCATCAAAAGGTATATTAGAAATTTACACATCAGACAGTATAGAAAGATTCATGCCTATGTGCAATGCAATTTTAGGCATGGATTGCTTAAATATAAATAAATGTGATGTAGGAGAATAGGAAAAAATTATGGAAGATAGATTACGTTTCAGACAGATACATTTGGATTTTCACACAAGTGAACTTATTAAAGATATAGCTTTAGGGTTTGAACCAGAGAAATTCGCCAAGACTCTAAAAGATGCGCATGTAAATTCCATTACATGTTTTGCAAGATGCCATCATGGTATGATTTATTATGACTCCAAAGTTAACAAAGAGAGAATTCATCCCTATCTTTGTGACAAAGACTTATTGAAAAAGCAAATTGATGCATGCCATAAGTATGACATAAAAGTTCCTGTATACACAACTGTCCAATGGGATATGTATACTGCAATACGCCATCCTGAATGGCTTGTCAGAAAACCAGATGGTTCTATAGAAGGTGAGTATTTCAATAAGGATGGGTTTTATCAGAGAATATGTGTTAATACACCATATAAGGATTTCTTAAAAAAACACGTCAGGGAGTTTGTATCTGAACTGGATTGTGATGGAGTATTTTTTGATATTGTCAGTGAAATGGACTGTTCTTGTACGTACTGTATGAACAGTATGTTAGAAAAAGGCTTGGACCCGCTTGTTGAAGATGACAGGATAACACATTACAAAAGTGTTATGCGGGAATTTAAAAAAGAAATGTCATCTTTAGTGTGGTCATTGAAACCAAGTATTCTTGTTTTCTTTAATAGCGGACATGTATCGTATAAAGACAAAGAACCTTCAAAAGATACATATTCGCACTATGAGATAGAGAGTCTGCCAAGTGGGGGATGGGGTTATATGCATTTTCCAGTTACTTGCAGATATACAAGAAATCTAGGAAAAGATTATCTTGCTCATACAGGCAAGTTTCATACCAGCTGGGGGGATTTTCATTCTTTTAAAAATCAAGAAGCATTGGAATATGAAATATTTAGAATGCTTGCTCTGAATTCGAAGTGCCTTATTGGTGACCAATTAGAGCCAAGCGGGATTTTATCAGAACCGGTATATGACCTTATTGGAAAAGTTTATTCCAAAGTTGAAGATAAAGAGCCATGGTGCAAAAATGCTCAGCATATTGCTGAGTTAGCCGTACTGGTACCTACAGATGAGAAAAGCAGAGTTTCGGCCTCTCAGGCTGCTATAGAAAGCATACTGGACCAGCTTTCATACCAATTCGATTTTATTGACAAGCAGATGGATTTTTATAAATACAGATTAATCATTATTCCTGAGAGGATTGGTATAGATTCAGAGCTGGAAATCAAATTAAATGAGTATATGGAAAATGGCGGGAAGGTAATAGCAGTCTATGATTCAATATTTAAAGGGCTGTCTGTCAAGGTTATAAATGAAACTGTTGATGATTATAAACAACCTGTGAAAGGCAGATTTATAACAAGAAACGGATATTCAGATTATATTATGCCAAATGACAAGATAGGCAAGGATTTATACAAAACTGAATATGTAATGTATGCAAAAGGTTTTGAGACAATAGCAGATAAGGGATATAGTCTTGTAAAAGCATATGAAAGTGTATTTAACAGGTCATACAAGCATTTTTCCTCGCATCTGCAAAGTCCAAGTTCTCATAAAGAAGCATATGATGCTGTTATACTAAATAGAAAGAAGAATTCTATATATTTCAGTCATCCTATATTTGAGATTTACAACAAAAAAGGTCCAAAATGGATTAAATCCATTCTTTCTGATGCTCTTGAAATCTTATTAAAAGATAAAATGGTTTCACATGACGGTCCTTCGACCTTGTTTATGGCAATGAATGAACAGCCACAGGAAAATAGATATATATTACATATGTTGCACTATATACCAGAAAGAAGGTGTACAGATTTTGACACAATAGAAGATGTAATTCCTTTATATAAAACTAAGATAACCTTAAAACTGGATAAACAGGTAAAAAATATTAGTCTTGTTCCTCAGTCAACCCCTGTAAAATTTACCCAGAAAAAAAACAAAATTTCTTTTATAGTGGACAAGATTGAAGGTCACTGCATGCTAAGTATAGAGTATGAAAATTAAAGAATCATTTTTTACTGACTATACAATATTGGAAAATGCAAATGAGGATTATTTATGTCTTTCAGATACTTTTAAGTGCGGTCAGTGTTTTCGATGGGAGCAGTTAAATGATGAAAAATTGTTCATTGGTATTGCTTATGAAAAAATCCTTAAAGCTAAACAACATGATGGATTTATAAAACTTAATTGCAGCAAAGAAGATTATAATAATATTTGGAGAGAGTATTTTGATATTGATACAGATTATGATCTTATAAAAGAAGAATTGCAAAAAGATAATATTATGTATAAAGCAATTACATGCTCTCCTGGCATAAGGATTTTAAAACAGGAGCTGTTTGAGACAACTATAAGCT
>JAQVAJ010000220.1 GCA_028690885.1 Clostridia bacterium | reverse complement strand
TGAACTGTATGATATGTATAAGATTATAAAGAAAGACGATGATACTCCAAAGAACAGACTAATCGGTTCTGGAAACGCAATTAGAAAGACTCCTCCTTTACGAAGGATACTTGAAAAGAAATTCAACATGCCGTTGTATATGCCTAAGAACAGCGAAGAAGCTGCTTTTGGAGCTGCTTTATATGCTTGTGTAGCAATTGGGATTTATAATAATTTAGAAGATGCTCAGCAAATAATTCAATTCGAGGAAATAGTATGAAAAATAATTTAAACATGCTGTTAAATAGACCAATTTTTTTTGAACGAAACAGAGTTTTCAGGGTATATAAAGGCGGATTGCTTTTCAATAACCTTTTTAATGATAAGCCTGAAGATGGAAATTATCCTGAGGAATGGATAGCTTCGACCGTCAAAGCTCTCAATAAGATAAGCAGCGGACCTAAAGAAGGTATATCTAAAATTGAAGATTCTTATATTTATCTTGATGACCTAATAGCTGAGCATGAACAGCAGATACTCGGTTCCCAAAAAGACATAGGAATACTTGTAAAAGCTCTTGATAGCGCTGTAAGGTTACCAGTCCAGGTCCATCCTGATAAAGATTTCTCAAAAAAATATTTCAATAGTGAATATGGTAAAGCTGAAGCCTGGATTGTTCTTGATACCCGTCCCGGATCATGTATTTACTTTGGATTTGAAGACAATGTAACAAAACAGGACTTATACACTGCAGTAAAAAACAGCGAAAGCGATAAATCAGCAATGGAAAAACTGATAATCAAACATGAAGTTAAAAAGGGTGATGTTTATTTTATCCCTGCAAAAGCTGTTCATGCAATTGGTTACGGATGCTTCATTTTAGAAATACAAGAACCTACAGATTTTACAATACAGCCTGAAGCTTGGTGTGATGATTATAAACTAAATGACTATGAGATGTATATGGGGCTTGATATGGATACTGCTCTTAGCTGTTTCGACATGAACATTTCTGGTAAAGAAGCGATTAATATTTCAAAAGTTAAACCTGTAAACATATCGGAAAAGAAAAATGTCAGGATAGAATCCTTAATTGATAGAAGAAACACCGATTGCTTCAGAGTTAACAGGATAAATATTAATCGTGATAGTTTCCTGCTTAAACATGCCCCTTCAATATATGTTGTAATAGAAGGCAATGGAATTATATCTTGTGAACACAGCTCAAGACTTGTTAAAAAGGGAGACTATTTTCTACTTCCCTATTGTTTAAAAAGCAAATGCATACTTTCTTCTAACGAAAAAATTACAGTTATTGAATCTTTTAAAGGAGAAACAGATTGATTGATTTTTCTGATTATCCTTTGAGCATAATCAGCAGTATAAGTTATGGAGGTCATGTCCAGGGTATAGCTGTTGATAAGAAAAATAGTTTTATCTATCTTTCCTTTACCACAGAGCTGATAAAAGCTGATTTATCTGGAAATATTATTGGATCAATTAAGGGATGGATCGGACATTTAGGCTGTATTGATTATAATGATGATGATGAATGCGTATATGGTTCATTAGAAATTAAGAATGATTCAATAGGAAAATCAATAAAAGAACTTCTTAAGACTGATAAAACAATACCAGATTGCTTCTATATTGCAGTTTTTGACACAAAAAGAATAGACAGAAAAGATATTAATGCCAAAGATTCAGATATATTAAAGACTTGCTTTATAAAAGAATGTACAGATGATTATATAAACAAAAGATATGGATGTTCTGGAATAGATGGAACATGCATAGCTGATGATATAGAAGATAATCATGACAGGCTTAACTATCTTTATGTCGCATATGGTATTTACAAGAATAATCAGGAAGGCTTAAACGATTACCAGATAATTTTAAAGTATACAATTAAAGATATTTTGTCAAACTGTATTTCTTTCAATGAAAATCCTTTTCATTCAACTGGTCCCTCAAAACCTGATAATAAGTATTTTATATATACAGGTAATACAAATTTCGGAGTACAAAATCTAGAGTACGATGGATATACTAAAGACTGGTTAATGGCTGTATATAAAGGAGAAAAACCGAATTTTCCGAATTACTCGTACTATATTATTGACGGAAAAACTAAACCAGAAATTAAGAAGATACAACAATATTCAGATGAACTGTATTACAACCTGTTATCTTTAAAAAAATTGCCCTACTCTGACTCACTTACTCCAGGCTTTAATTTTGAAAGAGGGCAAGAGGGTATATATTCATTTGACAATGGTTATTTTTACATTGCTAAATCAAAAAGGTCAGAAGATTTGGGATGGTATGCACAGATAGATATGTATAAGATATCATATGATTCTAAGAATATTTTTGAAAAGGTAGTATATGGATAACAACTCTAAACATACATCTAAAAGTATTAAAAGCAGTCTCATGTTGCTATTAACTTCATTCATATGGGGATTTGCTTTCGTTTCTCAGAGAGTGGGATTAGCTACGATGGGAATGCATACCTTCAATGCAACACGTTTTTTATTAGCTGCTTTCGTTCTGTTGCTTTTCATACTCTTTACGGATATTAAAGATAAAAAAAAAGCGATTGTTATCGGTTACACAAAAAACAATAAAAAGCAAAGAAGAAATCTGATAACTGCAGGGACAATATGCGGAGTTATTCTGGCAATTGCAAACACTCTGCAGATGGCAGGGCTTCAATTCACTACAATAGGAAAAGCAGGGTTTATTACAGTATTATATATAATTATTGTCCCACTTACAGGTATCTTTTTTAAGAAACATATCAATTTATCTGTCTGGGTAAGTGTAATGCTTGCATTAGGCGGTTCATACTTATTATTCATACAAGAAGGATTCAGTATTAACAAAGGGGATCTTCTTATATTAGGATGCGCATTTCTTTTCGCTGCTCATATAATGGTTATTGACCACTATACAAAAATAACCGATAGTGTAAGGATGGCTTTCATACAATTCTTTGTATGTGGTGTTATTTCAATGATAGCTATGTTTATTTTTGAACAACCAGACATAAAAGTCATACTTTCAGCATGGCTGCCAATAGCTTATGCAGGCGTACTTTCATCAGGAGTCGCTTACACATTTCAGTTCATAGCACAAAAAAACTTATCTGCACCTGTAGCCTCACTGATAATGAGCATGGAATCAGTATTTGCTGTATTGGCAGGATGGATAATATTTCAGGAAAGTCTATCTGTTAAAGAAATCTTGGGGTGTGTATTAATATTTTTTGGGATTCTAATAGTTCAGATTCCATTTAAAAACAAAAAAATCAGCAAACAGATTTAAACTTATTTTTTCATTAATCTTTATGATACAATTAGTATAAATTAAAGAAAGGCAGAGCTATGAATATTCAGGAATCAGCTGAAATGTATCTTGAGACTATTCTCATTCTCAGTAAACAAGCAGATCAGATACGTTCAATAGATATAGTAAACTACACTGGTTATACAAAACCCAGTATAAGCAGAGCTGTAAATTTATTAAAGAAGAACGGTTATCTTGAAATGGATCAGAAAGGCTTCATAACACTGACAAAAAACGGTGAGGAAATTGCAAAGACTATATATGAAAGACACTGTGTACTTACCGATCTTCTTATTAAAATAGGTGTTGATGAAAAAACAGCCAGACACGATGCTTGCAAAATTGAACATGTTATTAGCAATGATACATTTGAAAAATTAAAAGAATACAGATAATGATGCAGAAGGGAGAGTATGATTAATTCAGACACTAATCATACAAACAATTATGATACCAAGAGATAGAGCTGTTACAGCTCTAAGCGGAGGTATACCTGATGAAATACCTACATTTGAACTGGAATTCCAGCTTTCAATGGAATTACTGGGCAAGGAATTCTTAAAACAGGAAGAACTCAATAAAATGAGCTCTAAGGAAAAAGACATCGCACTTCATGAGAATGCTGAATTTATGATTGAAGTTTATGAGAAACTTGAATATTC
>JAQVAJ010000219.1 GCA_028690885.1 Clostridia bacterium | reverse complement strand
ATTGTTGGCTGTCTTGTCCACGACGGTTGTAAATTCCTCACCATCCATAGATACTTCAAGGTTATACTTGTAGACCTGTTCCGCATAGGAGCGCATTCTGCGAAAACCTGCTGCTCTGGGGGCAACACCACCAAACATGATTCTCATAGCATCAACATTGTAAAGTTGGACCACATCAAAACGTGTAGCCGGAGACAATTCTATCAGGAGTGAAGGTTCGTTATCTTCCTCTTCAGGCATCCAGACTGTTCCGCTGTAGTTATCCACTGCATATGATCCAAAGAAACCAAACTGTTCAGAAGAAACCTTTGAAAGGGCGTTCATGGCACGCACTTTATTAATTGTCAAAGGCATAGTTTTTGGAGTATCCGTAACCTTTGCAAGAGGAGCAGGCTGAGGGGTATCGGTAACGACAACTGACATATAACCATCTTCATCAAATTCAACGGGATCCATACCTATGCGACGACCTCCGGGAGGGTTGGAAAGAACGATGGTGTAGAACTGATACCATTTATCTGTGCCAGCTAACTTAACGATTGAGCCGTGGGCAGTACCGGTAACAAGACCTTCAGTCTTCTGGAGAAGAGGATTGTTGCTAGCATATTCATAAGGGCCGAGCGGAGACTTTGCTGTGTAATAACCTTCAGCATAAGTCTTCCACTGGGTACCTGAAGCTGAATACTCAAGATAATAGATACCATTTCTCTTGATTACCCAGGGACCTTCAATCCATGCGACTCCGGGATATTCATTAGCCTCTCCGTAACGTTCCCATTTGTGCATGGAATTGAACTGGAAAAGGTGAACAGGCTTTCCAACGAATTCATTCATCTTATTTGGATCGAGCTTGACTCCGTAAATACCACTGATACCTCTACCTGGCCAGAAAAGATATGGCTGGTTATCGTCATCAACAAAAATATGGGTATCAAATGCTTCATTCCATCCTTCTGAGATTTCTCCGGTATTAGACCATTCGCCTACAAGCTCATAGGGCCCAAGGGGATCATCGGCAACATAAAGGGGACAACTGTTCCCTGACATATAAAAACGTCCATTGAATTCTGCTACATCAGGAGCTACTGGTATACGTGCGCAATGCTTTACCTCTTTGTACTCCCAGTTGAGCAAATCCTCGGAGACCCATGCACCGCCACCTGTACAATACATATAATACTTGCCGCTATGCTCTATAACAGTTACGTCACCCGAAGCATTTGCACCAGGGCCGATCTGCATTGGAAGCGGATTACAATACTGGCGACTCAAAGGCTGTGCATTCAAACAGATCGCCAAAAAAGTAGCTAATACTACCATAAACGTTTTTTTGTGTTTCATAGATAAATTAGTAAATGTTATTAAAATATATTAGAACGATACGTTCATACCGAACACCAATTTCTTTGAGATAGGATATGAACCTGTATCTACTGCAAGGCCATTGGTCGCCGAGCCATAGAGGCCGACCTCAGGGTCAAGTCCCGGATATTTCGTGAATGTAATCCAATCGTCTAAAGACACATAAATTCTCAGATCACCCATTTTTATTTTGCTGACAATATTCTTAGGAAGGGAGTAACCAAGCTGAATCTGTTTGATCTTGAAGAAAGATGCATCAAACATCCTATCAGTTGAACAAAGGATCTTTGTATCTGTGGTAGGCTTAGGGTGCCTGTATCCTGTTGATTGCGGGTTCTGCCAGGCATCGGTGTAGAACTCTGCAAGTGTATTGCCTGTGGTATTGTCTGCTCTGGTCATGGAGTATAGTCTATCAACTCCCTGAGCACCGGTGCCGTAGAGCGTGAAATCAAAACCCTTGTATGCCATGTTGATGGTAAAGCCGTATGTGAAGTCAGGCATACCCTTTCCTGCATAGATCCTGTCTTCGTCGTTGATGATGTTGTCTCCGTTATGGTCTGCATATATCACAGCTCCTGTTTCCTGATCAACGCCTTGTACTTCGTATAGACGGAGGTACCAGAGAGGATAACCTGCCTCGAAATATGTAACTGCCTCTGCGGTGTGTACCGTATATCCGGCTACCCTGCCAACCTGGGTACCTTCAAGTACCTTGTTGTGGAGGGTTGCCAGGTTTCCGGATACAGAATATGAGAAATCACCTACATTGTCCTTCCAGGAAAATTCAAACTCGGTTCCGTGGTTGTTCACCTTACCGGCATTGATGTATGTGGTTGTGGAACCGGTATTGGCCGGAGCGGTGGTGCTGGTGATGAGGTCGTTGGTGTTCTTGTTATACCAGTCGATGGAAACAGCCAGCCTCTCGTTGAAGAATCTCATATCCAGACCGAGGTCGAGCTGTACTGAAGTCTCCCACTTGATTTTAGGGTTGGGAAGGACTCCCGAAGGAGAAACTCCTACAATTCTGCCGGTTGCGTCTGTAAAGTTGTATCCATTGTTATTGCTTGCTACAAGTACGTCGCTGTATTGATAGTCACCCATAGCGTTTACATTTCCGTTCACACCATAAGACGCCCTGAATTTCATAAACGTAAGTTGCAGCGCATCCTTGACACTCTTCATGAACTGCTCGTTGGTAAGCGTCCAGCCGACTGATACCGATGGGAAATAGCCCCAACGGTTTGAAGGATCGAGCTTGGAAGTGTCGTATGCATCGGCGCGGAAGTTGCCCTGAATCATATACTTGTTGTTATATGACCAGCCAAGTCTTCCAAAATATGACATGGTGACCCTATCGGTAGGAACTCCTGCCACTGCCATTCTGGAATCGTTGGTGGCATAGTCCAGGTATCTATAATTCTCAGCAATATCTGTAAGGACATAAGTGGTGCCCCGGGTATAATCGTTATGGCTCTTTTGGAAGGAGAAACCTGCCATCGCTTGAAGGTTGTGCTTCTTAATGGATTTGTTGTAGTTAGCAAAATTCTCCCACTGATAGAAGAGGTTGTTTCTTGATGTGCCGACAAGGGACATATCCTGAACACCAATATCGCTGATACGGTATGCGTGGTTGTAAGAGCTTTGCTGTGAGTAACCTGCGCGGTAACCTAAACGCGATGTGATGACAAGTCCTTTCACAGGGGTGAGATTTGCATACAAGATCCCACGGAGGTTGAACATATCTGTTTGTGAATCATTTCTGTCTCTCATGACTGCTGGATGATATATAAGGCTTCCAATATTCTGTGAAGAAATACCATAGATATTGCCATCGGCATCTCTTGGAAGTTCCATTCCACTATCAAGCTTTTTTTTCACAAACTCGGGGAGATTATTATTGTCATACGTCCAGGGAACGATAGGATCGAAAACAAGCATTGAGCCAAGAAGGGAAGCATTGATTCCCTGCATTTCAGAAACTGAACGGAGCATTGACTTCTGAATGGAGTTGTTGGTACCTACAGTAAGCCATTTTTTAATCTTGTAATCAGCATTGATCTGGCCGGTAAGCCGCTTCATGACATCCTTGTCTCCGGCGATGATACCGTTGTCACCAACATATGTAAGGGATATATAAAGGTTTGATTTTTCGTTAGAACCCTCTAAGCCGACTGTATGTCTGATAGTCTGACCTTTCTCCAGCATATGATCAGGCCAATAAGTGTCTGTCTTGCCATCCCAGAAAGACCTTGAGTTGTTCCCCTGGAGTTCCTGATACTCAACATATGTATTTGCATCCATGAGCTTGGGAAGATTGGAAGCAGACTGGGTGGAAGACATGAAGTTATAAAAAACCCTGCCTTTTTCCGAATTCTTTCCTGACTTGGTGGTTACAAGGATAACACCGTTACCTGCCTCTATACCATAAATGGCGGCAGATGCAGCGTCTTTGAGGACCTCGACAGAAGCGATGTTTTCAGGATCAAGATAATTCATATTGTCGACCTTCAAGCCGTCAACGATGATAAGGGGAGTTGTTGAGGAATTGGAAGAATAACCACGGATCTGAATGCTTGGTTCAGAGCCGGGAGCTCCTGACGCATTCACAATCTGAACACCCGCAGCCTTACCCTG
>JAQVAJ010000218.1 GCA_028690885.1 Clostridia bacterium | reverse complement strand
AATATACAATAAGTGATAAGAGAATGTGGAAAGCTACATATTCTCCTATAAACCAGCAATTGCTAACGCATTTTGAATGGGATGATATCTCCTTTTTATATGATTCTAAACTAGATAAAATTAATTTTTCAGCAGAATATTTTATTGAATGTGATGAGGTTGATGATATTTATATTTTCAATTACAAAAAACCATCATTTTCAGAAAGTACTGAAGGGAAGAAAGAGAAACGACCTGTTTTAATGAAAAACATGGATGGAATTTTTACTACATTAAACCTTGAAGGTAGAACTGGGGTTAATCCTGCAATTGATTATATTCTATATGATGTAATAAGGAGAATTTTATGAGAATTGCTATTAGAATAATGGCCATAATATTTGCAATTATATTATGTTTTGTTTTTTTGTTATCAGCAATTAGATATGTAGCTTTCAATCAAGACATTTACAGAAGAATTCAAGTTAAGCAAAAAATTGCAGAATTTGTATTAATGGATCAAAATGAGTTAGATAATATAACAAAAGGTTTAATTGATTATATGAAAGGTGACAGGGATGATTTAGTTATCTATCGTGACTCTGATGATCAGAAAAATGAGGTTTTTAACGACCGAGAAAAAAAACACATGGTTGATGTTAGAATGCTTTTTGATTTATCAATATCAGTTATTGTTGTTTTACTAAGTATATTAGGTTTGATAATTATTTCTGGTATGTTGATGGACATGGAAATAATGAAAAGGATTTTCATTAAAACAGTGGCTATTGCAATGTTAATATTCGTGATTTTAATGATTATGTTGATTTTCTATATGATAGTTGATTTTCAAAATTTCTGGCTTATCTTCCACGAAACTGTTTTTACAAATGATTTGTACTTTTTAGATCCTTATACTGATATATTGATTAATATTATGCCTTTGGATTTCTTTATATCTATATGTTTAAATATTAGTCTTTATTTTGGTTTGTTATTTAGTGGAGCTTTTGCTATTATGTATGGTACCAAAGTATTAAAAAGGATTGTGAACCATGAATGAAATAGTAAATAGAAAAATTGATATAACAACAATACCTGGTATAAGAAAATATCGCAATACATTACAGCTAATATTGCTTAAGGTACTTCATGATATTTTTCCACATAAAAAAGTTAAAATTGAATACTCCATAAATAAAGGGTGTTACTGTAATATAGATAGTATACGAATAACTCAGGATGATATTGATAAGATTAAAGGAAACATACAAAATTATATAGATAGTGATGTTGAAATTAAAGAAATATATTGTACCAGATCAAAGGCTATTAAACTTCTTAGAGAGCATAATATTCATGATATTGCTGACTCATTGGAATATGTAAGCAACAAGAAGGTTTTGATATATGAGCTAGACGGATTTTTAAGCGTTTTTTATTCAGAAGTTGCCGAAAGTACAGGATATGTTGATCTGTTTGATATAAAACCTTATGATCCTGGTTTCATTTTTTTCTATCCAACAAGACATAAACCATTTGAACTTCCCATGTATACTGAGCAGAATAAATTGGCTTCAGTTTTTGGAGAATTTAATAAATGGAATGAAATTTTAGGAATACCTGATGTTACAAGCCTTAATAAGAAAGTACAAGAAGGTTCAATAAATGACATTATTCTGGCTAGTGAAGCTCTTCAGGATATAAAACTTGGTGAAATTTCGCGCGATATTAGCAAAACCCAAATGAAATTTATAATGATTGCAGGCCCTTCAAGCAGTGGCAAGACTACATTTGCTAATAGATTAAGGATTCATTTAATTGTTCATGGAATAAATGCAAAAATTATTTCGCTAGACGATTACTATATAAACAGAGCGGATATGATTCCAGATAAATATGGTAAAGTAGACCTTGAAAGTATAGATGCCTTAGATATCAGAACATTTAAAGAGAATATGAATGAGTTATCAGAAAAAGGATTTACTAAAATACCATCTTTTGATTTTCCTACTGCAACGCGAAGACCTGAACTTATACCCATAAGTCTGAAAAATGATGAGGTATTGATTATAGAAGGTATTCATGGATTAAACCCTTTGATGACTGAAGGAATAAGAGATGAGCATATTTTTAAGATATACATAAGTGCTCTGACAACAATAAATATTGATAACCATAATAGATTCTCTACAACAGATACCCGATTAATTAGAAGAATTACAAGAGATTATCAATATCGCAATGCAAGTGCATCACATACTCTTCATATGTGGGAATCGGTACGCTCTGGAGAAGATAAATACATATTCCCATTTCAAGAACAAGCTGATGTAATTTTTAACAGTGCATTATTATATGAACACGGATTATTAAGAAATATTGCAGAATCAATTTTGCGTAAAGTAAAAAAAGATGATTCAGCTTACTGTGAATCAAGAAGACTTCTAGATATTTTATCAGCATTTGAGAGGATAGATTCAAATGCAGTACCGCCAAGTTCCATAATAAGGGAATTTATTGGCGGTTCCTGTTTTCATTAATATTTTGCAATACACTCTATCTCAATAAGAGCATCTTTTGGCAATCTGGACACTTCAACAGTTGATCTAGCAGGGTAATCTGAAGTGAAATACTCTGAATATACTGAGTTTACTTTTGCAAAATCATTCATATCTTTAATAAATATTGTAGTTTTTATAATATCAGAAAGCTGTAATCCTGCACCATCTAAAAGTTTTGATATATTTTTTAGAACCATATGTGTCTGAAGTTCAATCCCTCCTTCAGTAATTTTGCCAGTTTCGACATCGATTGGCAGATTTCCAGATACAAATAGAAGATCATTTGCTCTTACTGCTTGTGAATATGGACCTACTGCTTCTGGACAACCCGATACTTTTATAATCTTTTTTTTCATAATAATACATCCTTTTTATCAATTTCACCTTAAAGGTGTCTTTAATATATTATCACTAATGGAATATTAATAAAAGAAATTGTATGTATGATTTTAATGATATAATTGAAACATGGAAATTTTAAAAAATATAAAAAGTGAAGATTTGTTAATGGTTTCTTTTGGTAAATCCACAGGAGAAATTAAAAAAGCCAAAATAAGAAGATATGGGGACATTTTTCAACTCGAGTATATACTTGACAATAAAGCATTTCACAAAAATATGAACTCTAGCGAAGTATTTATTCAAATAGATTCCTTAATATCAAACGAATTCAAGGAATGCATTCTTTACTCAATACAAAATGATATAAATATTTTTAGGAATAAAAAAAATGAGTTAAAGATCAAGTATCACAAACCGACAAAATCAACCGATAGCGGTACACATGACAGACAGAAAAAGATGATAATTAGCGATGGAATTTCAGCTCCATTTCTGTATGATCTTGGTATTGCAGATTATGAAGGAAATATTTTAGATAAGAAAAGCAGAAAATTTGTTCAGATCAATAGATTTTTACAAATTATTGACCAGTCATTTGATAAAATTCAATTTAACCATATTCCATTAAGAGCTGTTGATTATTGCTGTGGAAAAGGATACCTTGCTTTTGCTTTGCAATATTATTTCGAAAAAATAAAGAAAATACAGGCTTGTATTACAGGTATTGATTTAAAAGAGGATGTAATAGAAAATTTAAATCAGATAGCTAAAAAGTATGAAATGGATAATATTAAATTCCTCTATAAAGATATATCTGATTTCAATGAACCGTTAGATGTAGCACTAGGCCTTCATGCTTGCGATATTGCTACAGATATTTTCTTATCCAGTGCAGTAAGAAATAACGCAAAACTAATTATATCAGTACCTTGCTGTCAGCACCAGCTGTTTAGTCAGATTGAGAATGAACAGCTGAAATCTCTGCTGTCATATGGATTACAAAAAGACAGATTTACTGAGATGCTAACAAACACATTAAGAGTTCTTGCATTAAAATCAAGAGGATACAGTGTAGATATGATTGAATTTACAGCATTTGAACATACTATGAAGAATGT
>JAQVAJ010000217.1 GCA_028690885.1 Clostridia bacterium | reverse complement strand
GTTGCAAAAAATAGAAATGGATCAACAGGAGTAGTCAAACTAGTTTGGCAGGATCAAATTGTAAAGTTCGACAGCCACCTGAAAGAATAATGATAAAGCTTGATTTAGACGAAAAATTAATAATTAACAAACACTGGTATGTAGCTTTTTCAGGAGGACCAGATTCTACATGTCTATTAAATCTTCTTATTGACAAGAAAAAGAAGCTTGGAAAAAAGTACAACAAAGAAATACAATTATCTGCAATACATATAAATCACAATTTGAGACCGGTAGAATGTGTCGAGGATATGGAATTTTGCAGAGATTTTTGTAAAAGGAATAATGTTGAATTTATATCTTTTAGTGTTGATGTTGAATCTCATTCAAAAGAATTCAAAAAAACAATTGAACAAGCTGCAAGAGATATTCGATATGAGATATTCGACAAATACTCAGAGGATGTTGTTTTTCTCGGTCATAACAAAGATGATAATGCTGAAACAGTATTTATGAATATGATAAGAGGGACAGGATTAAGCGGACTTACAGGAATGGATAAAGTGTCAGGTCATTATATAAGGCCACTTCTTGGCTACAGCAAAAAGCAGATTATGGAGTATAACAAAATAAATAATGTTGAGTTCATAATAGATAGTTCAAATCTTTCGAATCATTATATGAGGAATTTTATACGAAATGAAGTATTTCCGTTAATAAATAAAAAAACTGGAAAAGACATAACAAATAATCTCAACAGCATGGCTTCTTTGTTGAAAGAAACAGAAGAATATATTATTATGCAGACTGATAAAGAGTATGATAAGAGAGTTAATGTAGTAAATGGCTCTGTGGTAATAGATACTAAGGATTTTGATACTGTAGAAAATGTTATAAGAGGAGAAATAGTAAGAAAAGCTATAAACCAGGTTAGTGGAAAATTAAAGGATGTTGAAAAAAAGCATATTGAACTGATCTTAAAACTTATATCAAATAGTCAAAGCGGTTCAATAATGGATATAAAAGATGGCGTAAAAATTCTTATTTTGCAAAACAGCAGAGTTAAAATATTTAAAGAAGAAACAGAACCCATATCTTTTAATCAAGCTGTATCTATACTTGGAACTACCAATATATTCGAAAGAAACTTAGGTATTTCAGCAAAGATTATAAACTATACCTCAGGCTCATATATGGGGAAGGACTGGGTAATACTTGATTATGATTCAGTTATAAAGGGGCTTGTTATAAGAAACAGACAACAAAAAGATAAAATTACTCCACATAAGGGAAATGGTACAAAAACACTGAAAAAGTATTTAATTGACAATAAAGTGGATAATGATATTCGAGATAAGCTTTTTGTTCTTGCGATTGAAAATGAGATAGTGTATATTGAGAACAAGGAAATCGGTAAACGGTTTATACCTAAAAAAGGACAAATTGCATTGAGATTGGAGTTCAAGACAATATGAGTGTATTATACGATGATGTAAGTGAAATTCTTATAACAAAAGAGAAGCTTGATGAAATATGCGGACAATTAGGAGAAAAAATTTCTCATGATTATAAAGGCAAGAAACTGATACTTGTAGGAATTATGAAAGGCGGACTTATATTCTTATCCGATCTTTTAAGAAAAATAAGCATTCCTGTTGAATTTGGTACAGTTACTGCATCAAGTTATGGACAGGGAACATCTTCAAGTGGACAAGTAAAGATATTACAAGACCTTGATATGGATATAAGAGGTAAGGATGTTATTATTGTTGAAGATCTTATAGATACAGGACATACACTAAAATATCTTCAAAATTTCTTTGCATTAAGAGGACCTACCAGCGTTAAAATATGCTGTATGCTTGATAAGCCGTCACGACGAGAGAAACAAGTTCATGTGGACTATGTAGGACAGGAAATACCAGATAAATTTGTAGTTGGATATGGAATGGATTTTAATGAGAAATACAGAAATCTTGCTGATGTATGCGTTCTTAAAGAAGAAATGTATAAGTAAATGAAGTTTATGTGAACTTTATTGCATTAATAGCCTTTATATGCTAATATGTTTTATCAGGTAAAAGGAGATGACTTTTGAAAAAGTACAAAAACATTAGCTTTTATGTAATAACATTTATAATACTGGTGATATTGATATCATTATTTACAAATCAGGATTCTGTAAAGGAACTTGGATATTCTGAATTTCTTAATCAACTTGAGAAACAGAATGTATCTGAAGTAGTGATTCGCACCAATACATTATCTATTACGTTAAAAGAACCAATAAAAGATGGGACAACTGCTTTCTTTGTGAATGTTGAAAATCTGGATAAGATTGAAGACATTCTTAATGATGCAAGAAAAACAGACCCTGATTTATCATATACATGGAAACCAGAGACTACATCATGGTGGCTTTCATTACTGCCCTCATTTATAATACTTGCCGTGGTTGTTGTAATTTTCTTTGTATTTATGAATAAGCAAGCAGGAGCAAATAACTCAGCAATGTCTTTTGGCAAAAGCAGAGCAAGGGAATACACTGATAAAGACAGAAGAGTTACATTCTTAGATGTAGCAGGCGCAGATGAAGAAAAAGCAGAGCTTGAGGAAGTTGTTGATTTCCTCAAACAGCCAGAGAAATACAAAAAACTCGGTGCAAGAATACCCAAAGGCATGCTTATTGTAGGACCTCCAGGAACAGGTAAAACCTTATTAGCTCGTGCTGTTGCAGGAGAAGCAGGAGTACCATTTTTCAGCATAAGCGGATCTGATTTCGTTGAAATGTTTGTAGGTGTAGGAGCATCAAGGGTAAGAGATCTTTTTACTCAGGCAAAAGCAAAAGCTCCTTGTATCATATTTATAGACGAAATAGATGCTGTTGGAAGACACAGAGGAGCCGGACTTGGTGGTGGCAATGATGAAAGAGAACAAACTCTTAACCAGTTACTTGTTGAAATGGATGGCTTTACAATTGATCAGGGGATTATAATACTTGCTGCAACAAACAGACCTGACATTCTTGATCCGGCATTACTTCGTCCTGGAAGATTTGATAGAAGAGTTTATGTTAACTATCCTGATGCAAAAGGAAGATATGAGATTCTTCTTGTTCACACAAAAAATAAGAAACTTGACGAAGATGTTGATCTTAAAGAGATATCAAAAATTACACCTATGTTTACTGGTGCTGATATTGAAAATCTCATGAATGAAGCTGCAATATTAGCAGCAAAAAGGGATAAAGAAAAAATATCCATGGAAGAGATAAGAGAATCAATTTACAAAGTTGCCATGGGACCAGAAAAAAAGAGCAAGATTGTATCTGAAGGTGAAAGAAGACTTACTGCATATCACGAATCAGGACATGCAATAACAATGAGGACAGTATCTTCTACATCAAAAGTTCAGAGAGTTTCTATTATTCCAGTCGGCCAAGCAGGCGGTTATACAATGCCTATGGCTAATGAAGATAAATATTTTTATACAAAACAGCAATTAGAAGAAGAAATAATTACTCTTTTAGGCGGACGTGCAGCAGAAGAAATATCCATTGGTGAAATAAGTACAGGAGCTTCTAATGATCTTCAGAGAGCCAATAAAATTGCCAGAAATATGATTGTAAAATATGGCATGAGTGAAAATCTAGCAAATATTGTATTTCAAGAAGATGATGAAGTTTTCGTTGGAAAGGATTTTTCTAAAGTGAAGGGTTACTCTGAAGAAGTAGCAAGTAAAATAGACCATGAGACGAAAATGATAATTGATGATTGTTATATGAAAGTAAAAAAAATCATTAATGAAAAAAGAGAAGTTCTGGAAATTCTTGCTTTATCTCTTTTAAAGAATGAAAAAGTTGAAGCATCAGAGTTTGAAAGAATATATAATGGAGAAAATCCGTTTGAAGTTGAAGCTCAATTAACATAAAAGCTTCAATAAAATTTAATATAGGTACTTATCAAGAGTGGCTGAGAGACTGGCTCGATGACGCCCGGCAACCTGCTAAGCAAAGGTGCCAATTCCAAACAGATGAGGATA
>JAQVAJ010000216.1 GCA_028690885.1 Clostridia bacterium | reverse complement strand
AAATTCATTTTAGTTGCTTCAGTTCCTAAAGCTAATGCTTTTTCTATCATCTCACTCTTTTCAACAGCATCGATTAAACCCATATTATTTAATCTTTCAGCTTCAGATATACCATTTGTAATAGCTGTTATTCCAATTGCAAGATACGCGACAGCAACAATTCCCTGCTGAAGAGCAGAAGCCATTTTAGCCATAAATGGTCTTATTGAGAATATTATTGCTTCATCCCTGTTACCTGTCTTGTATTCGTTATATTCAATACAGTTCGTTAGATTTATTGTCGTCACCATATAAATCATTGCCTGTCCAAATGCTAATATGAAGCCTGCTACGCATAACAAGAGATAATTCATAGGTATTGCTACACCGACCAAGAAAAAGAACCCGTACCCTACTATGACACCTATCAGTCCTAAAGTCGCAACCTGTTTTCTGGTCATAAATTTAACCATATACGGGTATACAATGTTTATAAGAAGATTTCCTACTGCGTATGCTCCAACAAACAAGGTTATATTTATTCCGTCATATCCAAAATACAGATAAACATATATTATTCCGAATACATTGATTAAAGATGATCCAAGATTATACAAAAGCATAACCAGTGATGTCCATAAAAGCTGATCGTTACGGAATACAACCTGAAACATAGCCTTAAGACCAATCTTCTCATTCTTCGGTCTATAAGAAACAGGAGCTTCTTTTACGAATATTGTAGTCATTACCTGACAGGCAACGAAGATAATTGCAATTATTACTGCAACTCCTAAATAACCTGTAATGGAATTTCCTCCAATTGCATTAGGGCCATTTGTTAATATGGGTATTGCTGCAAATGCAATTATAGCTCCTATTGATGCAAACAGATTAGCCATAGAAGTCAATGTAGCTCTCTGGTTCTGGTCTTTAGCTAATGAAGGAAGCATGGACCAGTATCCAATATCATTCATAGTAAATGTAATATCAAACAACAGATACATGAAACCAAAGAATATTACAAAAGGCCATCCCTGCAGAGGAGATGAGAAATATAGAACCATTACAACAGCATTTGTTAATGCACCTATCAATATCCATGGTTTGAATTTACCCAGTTTCATACGCGTATTTTCAATAATTCCACCCATTATAGGATCATTGATTGCGTCAAATATACGGCATACTATCATTATTATTGATATTGCGGCAAACTGAGCATTGGTTATCTCTTTTGTGAACATAACGTATGTAAGCAGATATGCAGCAAAAAGCTGGTATGCCATATCACGCCCTATACCACCTGTAGAGTAGAACCATTTGTTGCGATTAAATGTTTTTACTTCATCCATACCCTTCTCCTTTTATTAAATTGCATATAAAACAATATTATTAGTGTAATTATATACCAAAATATTCAAGTTTCAAACAAAATGAATATTTTTTTTCAACTAGTATAGTAAAAACAAATAATTATCCTTAAAACAAAACAGAAGTGATATTTTCACTTCTGTTGTTTGTTTTATAAACTTATGTAATTATATGTTCTACAACTGCAAAACAATATAGATTATTTCTTTATGCTCCTATACCTTTTTCTGCTTTCTTTTAAATATAACGCTTCTGAATAACAGTAACGAATACCCAACGAGCAATACTGCAAGAATAATTATTGTTAATAATAAATTAGTTGAGCTTTGAGGAGCAAACCCTAACAGCAGCAGCACTGGAAAACCGAACAAAATTGCATATAGCTGCTGATAAACGATATTTGTAGCTGCTGGTGTTTTAAACTGAGGGTCTATTTCCCTTAATAAAATAATACCAGTACTGGCAGTTCCTGTAAGTGTACCGAACAGAACAAGGAAAGATTCGTGTTCATATCCTGCGAATAGTTTTTTCGAAACTAAATGACACATAAAATATGTACCGATTCCACCTACAACTGATAATACAATGATTGGTATAATGAATGAATGAACTTTAAAAGCTGCTAACTTTATTGCAGCAATAGATGCTACAACCATTATGTCGAATGCAAAACCAGAAATCCTGTTCTGCATGAAATTACTGGTATACTCTCTTCTCATTATTCTCTTCTTTTTTAGAAATCTTAAAACAGTTTTCACAAGCACAGCAAATACAGTGGATATCAAGAAATTAAATCCCCAAATTAAAGGCTGTAAAGTGTTTGTTCCAAAATCACCGAGCACTCCAGTTAGAATAATCTTGTTGATTCCCCACATAAAGATATATGCCAGAGCATAAGCTATAAATACAAGAGCAATCTGTACCGTTAGCTTATCCATGGATTCAGATAACGGAATCTCTCCTCTTGCGGGCTTATTCTCTTCATCATTCTCATATGGCAGGATTTCGTCTTCATATGTAGTTTTAACTAATCCTTTTCTCTTAAGCCTTTCAAGATAAAGAATACCTCCTAAACTTGCGGATATAAATCCTGTAGCAGCAATAGTCAGACCAAAACTCATGCCATTTGTAAATCCCCACAAAGTCTCATATGTATGTCCCCAGTTAAAAGCCTGTCCAGGCCCCTGACCGTACCCCATCGGTAACAGCAATCCTGCTGCAGGAAAAGTGTCTGTTATAACGGTGCCTAATAGAAGAAGAGCAGCTATGCCTAAAAATCCCTGTAATACATAGACCACTACATTAGTAAGACCATAATTCAAAATATCCTTCTTATTACCGTTTACTGCTTTTCTGTCAGTAGTCTTAAGAGCGACTGCCGCAAACCCTAGACCAAGACCATGATATGTCAATGCTTCAAGAATAGTAGAGTTGAACATTGAATTACCTGTAATTTCTCTAAAAACAAAATCAGCCAGCAAAACAAGAAAACCCCCAAGAACAGAACTTGGAATTAATGATTTTCTAAGTGGTTTAATTACTCTTCTTAAGAAATTTGCTACCATCATGGCCGTTAACAGAATTGTCAGTGTTATAATGAATGACCAGATACTGATATCCCAAAAATTTACTCCTGCAGACATATATTGACTCCTTTTGAAGTTTTTATGAGCTAGTCATAATTTACTTAAGTATATCATCATATATAGCAATTGCAACCTTTTTTAAATACATATTCATACATCGTAAAGTGAAAACTTAAATTCCAGTATTAAAATACGGAAACGGATTTTAGTCTTGCACATAATTCCATATTGTTACAAATGGTTTTTTTGTATATATTTCTCTTCTCCGGGAGTGTCCTGCCAGGAAAGGAGAGAAAACATGAGAAAAGCAGCACATGACAGTAAACACCTCACACTTGATGAAAGAAAGATTATCCAGACCGGTATAGGGAACGGTTCTTCAAAGTCCGACATAGCGAGGGTGTTGAGCAAAGACCCGACTACAATAGCAAAAGAAATCAGAAAGAACAGGATACTGAAGCCGAGAAACACCTATGGCCGGCACAACATATGCATATTCATAAAGGAATGCGGGAAGCGATGCGTTTCAAGGTGTCCAAGATACAAGGAGCCTTCATGCAAATGTAATTTGGACAAGTATTTCTACAAAGAAGATGCGGCGCATGAAGCATACAGGGAAACCCTAGTCGAGTCCCGCATCGGGATAAACCTCACTGAAGAAAAAAGAAAGGAGATCGGGCAGACCATAGCGCCTCTTCTGAAGCAGGGCCAGTCAGTATACCAGATACTTTCAGCCCACGGGGAGATAGGCAAGAGCATAAGGTCGGTATGCGGGTATATCGAAAGCGGAGTGTTCAAGGATTTCGGCGTAGACAACTTCTCATTGAAAGAACAGGTCAGCCGTAAGAGATATAAATGCATATGCAAGCCGAGAAAGGAAAAGCCGGTTTATGAAGGAAGGCTTTACAAAGACCTTATGGACCTCCTAAATGAGGATGCTGATATTCGTATAGCTGAAATGGATACCCTTATGAACAGCCCGCAAGGCCATACATCCAGACGATTATCTTCACAGGCGCAGGATTCATGACCGGGTACATCCACAAACAGAAAACAGCAGCCTCCATGGCCTCAACCTTCGACACGCTTGAAAGCATTCTT
>JAQVAJ010000215.1 GCA_028690885.1 Clostridia bacterium | reverse complement strand
GGGTCCCCACGTAAATATTGGGGGCAATGGTTCCGGAATGGGTGAGTCGTTTATGTGGTTTGACTATGTTATCAAAAGGATCTTTAAGGATGTATTTGTCACTGCTGATTTTATAATCGTAAAAGCACCCTTCAACCAGTTGAAAGCGGGCTTCAAGATTGGCCTCCGGGTCTCCTTGAGCATCGTAAAGCGTTTCCGGTGACCGAGCATCAATCCAGAGACATAGGCCTTCCTCAACGGAATCAAGTGGGATTTTTACGGTCGATAATTTTTCCATAATTAAGCCTCGGCAAAACTGGCAAAACCGTTTTCAGTGGCACCTCTGTACATGCGGGTAATTTTTTCCAGGGAAAGGGGATACAGCACTTCGGGTGCCTCAAAGTCAAACTCGGGTTTATCAAATACGTCTTTTATTATGTTTCCATTTTCTTTTAGGCAGAAACCACCCAATGTTTCCAGAACGGGACAAATTTTCCTTCTGGATCCATGCAATTTGGGCAATAACTTTTGCATGATGGCGATGTCAATCATTTCATTGGTCCCGAGGCTCTGGTCCAATACACTTAGATGATGAATCAACCTGAGGATTTCAAGGGCACTGCGGTAACCAAACTCGGCTCCGGTTTTCTTCAATTCACCAAAGAATTTTATCAGAGTTTCTTTGATATTATCCATGTCTGCCGGATTGGATAACTGATTGGCGGCCATGTTCAGAAAACTTTTTGCCGAGGCTGCTCCTTTGCCTGTTAGTGCGTCCATGTTGACTTCGCTCGCTTCGTTCAGGAACGTCTGCATTTCCTTACTGGTAACCCTGAATTCGATAGAATTAGCTCTGTCCAGGACCTTGGGGCTGAACATGTTGGTGGTCTCATCAATGTTTACGGTGCCGATGATGAAAAGATTCTGCGGAATACCCAATTTGGCTGGCACTCCGTTGTTGACGCTGCCTTCTGGAAACAGCGGAATCTCTTTTTTAGATTCCATCACACTCAGGAAATCGGCAAAGTACCTTTCAACGATGCTAAGATTCATTTCATCCAGAATCAGAAAATGCGGTAGCTCCGGGTGATCATTTGCCTGAATGATCAGATCCAGCACACCACTATCGGGCTTAACATATTCTTCTGGCTTCAATGCATTGGGATACCCCAGCAACGGTTCACGATTGGTCCAGTCGGCTCCCACAGGAATGAGCCTGTACTGAGTCTCATCTCCACAGATCCATTGTGCAAAAGCTTGTGCCAACTTGGTTTTCCCAGAACCGGACAGCCCGGTGAGGATCAGGAATGGTTTGGTGAGTAAGGAAGCGATGAAACGGGTGATCAGCTTGTTAGAGTATTGGAGGCCTGATTTATCAAGCGCTTCAATGAAACTCTTTGTATCAAAATCTAGTGGTATAATTAGTTCCGGTTCTGGAGTCATTTCTTCACTGTGTTCAATTATCTTATGGTATTGGTCTATGATTAGATTTAAATCTTCGTTTATGGTTTCTGCTGAAGGTAAATTGTTCACATCATAAACTTTATATACATAGGATGCTCCATAACGAAACGGATCTTTTGAATAATTTTTCTGATAGAAATCTTTTATTTTTATTTTATCAGAAACATTCCATGATAATTTTGGAGTATTAGTTTCGCTAATTCCATAAGCTAAGATAAGCCGTTCAACTTCTTTATAATAAAGATAGACAGGATAGATACCTTTACTTGTTGTGTTATCACTTATTAGAAAAGAGATCCATGGGATTTTTGCTTTTCCACCAATACCAAAACTCACCTTAACCTTAGTCCTTTGATATTGCGAAACATAATGATTTGTTTTCAAATTATCTGTTTTTGCTTGCTTCAAAAACATGATTAGTTGCTGATAAAAGCTATTATTTTCAGGGATATTTGATTTGCTATGGAAAATGGCATTAATGTGGTCTTGATTTGTAACCTTTTTTATTGTTGACCAATAGCCTCCAGAAAAATCAACCTCAAATGGATTAAAATTTTTGTCCCATTCCACGATTAAATTTTTACCGTCTCGAAAATTTTCTAAAACTGTACCGATAGCTTTAATAGCCATTACAGATTTAGTTTTTTCTTTTGTAAAAGCTGCTTTTATTGCAATTTTACTTCCAACAGGAACAGCATTTACTTCCTCCTTAAATTTATCGTCATAACCATTTTCCCAAATCCCGTTCTCAAGAAATCTAGTTGTTTGGTCTGCTGGTTCATTGCCATCCCAGTATGCCCCAACTAAATAGTACTGAATAGGATCTTTCTTATTACCTTTTTTATTTTCACCATCAAAATGCTCCCAAAAAAACGTTCCTATTTTTTCATAAGACCAATCTTTAAATTCGGGAATTGCATCTATTGCCTTTTTACATTCGTAGTTAATTTCAATTAGATTGTTGTGATCTAACTCAACATTTTTAAGCTTGATATCTTTTGCAATATCAAATAAAACATTTGATGCTCCAATAGTAATAAATTTTTCCGGGTAATAGATTGATAATATTTTCAGTAATATAATATTATCAAATGGGATTTCCATTTTCTTCATTTCTGAAATTCTGTTTTCAGAAACATGTTTTATTGCTTGCGTGATTGTGTTTTTAATAGAAAAAAAGTGTTCTTCTAATTCTTTACCACTTATAATTTTCTTTTTTTCCCCAGATCCAATTACATATGAGCCATCCTTTGATTTATACAAACCGAATTTTGATGCATTGCCACCTCCAATTCCAAACAGTATAACCTTATCTTCAATTTTTTTAAACTCTAACCAGTAACAGAAACTTTCTTTATTAGTCCCCAAAACATAATCGTCCAAACTTAATTCTGAAATTTTATCTACTGGAAATTTGGTTACGAATTCTAATCTTCCTTTTTCCTTAGAATCAAGATATTCCTGAGAAATATTATAGGTCTTTGCTTTTACCTTTAGGGTTTCTATACTCATATTAAAATGTCTATTTTGATGTTATTATCGTTGTCTGTTTTTTTTTACCTTATAGCTAAAGTAAGAGAGTCTTATTCATTGTCCTTTACAAATATAGCAAGAGAGAAACAAATCTCACTGTATAATTCATTCTTTTTTAAATGGATACCGGGAATAATGAAGCCCGGGCAGTGGGTTTAGGGGAGGTTCTTTTTATGGTTGATCAGGGTGAGGAAGTCGGGGAGGGAGGTCTCGTCCTGGATGTCAAGGATCAGGGGGATGAGTTTCCCGACGGGCTTTGCCTCGGCAAAAAGGGTTTTTATTCCGGGGGAAAGGGGTAAGTCGAGCACCCCGGGGCGGGTCTTTTGGGTGAAATAAAAGCCGGCTTTGACCAGGTTTTCCCAGAGGGAGATCCAGACGACTGTTTTTTTCCTGAAGGTGGCTTTTCCCAGCCAGGCGTTCCCGTCTTTATAGTACCGCCACTCAAGGTCAATACCTGCATCGGCTAATAATCGGTGGATCATTTCCATGACCCGGAAAAGGGTGGGGGCCAGGATGCTTCTGAAAAGGGCTTCATCGGGTTTTTGTTCCGGGTCCCTGAGGAGTTGTCGTGGGGTTTGTTCTTTCATGGTTTTAAGATCCAATCTATTGCATTTATCTGTTTCACTCCGTTATGGTTCCCTGTTTCGTAATCCATTGTAATAAGTAGCCGTTCGTTATAATCATGGATTTTGTCAAATGGTGCAAGTTCACGTTCAAGTGTTGTTCGTTCTTTAACCGTATATGCCACTTGAATGTATTGTGTATAGCCATCTTTGTCACGGACCACAAAATCGACCTCTAGATTATCTGTTTTTCCTATCCAGATTTGATAATTGCGGCGCCTTAATTCAAGATATATCACGTTTTCCAGCAAATGGCCTATATCTGCTACAAGTTCTTTACCTAGCAATGCATTGCGCAAGCCTAAATCAACCAAATAGTATTTTTCCTGTGTTGCCAAATGCTGTTTCCCTTTTATATCGTACCGGTTTACTTTATAGAAAAGATAGGATTCAACGAGCGTATCGATGTATTTTGATACCGTTTTATTGTCTATCTTTTTACCGT
>JAQVAJ010000214.1:1853-4048 GCA_028690885.1 Clostridia bacterium | reverse complement strand
AGAAACCTCTTGTAAAGATTAATGATATTAAATGCTCGATATGTAAAGATTATATAAATGGATATGAAGGACTCCCAAAGCAGGATGCTTTAAAATACGAGTTTGAAGACGGATCGTGGTATGCTTTGAGACCTTCAGGTACAGAACCTAAACTCAAAGTATATATAAATGCTATGGGTCGTACCAAAAAAGAAGCAGATGATGTACTGAAAGCATTTACTAAGGATATTAAAGAGTATCTGGTTAAGTGTGAAAACAAGTAACTTTATCTTTTACAAAGATTTATCTTGCACAAAGAACGGTCATTGCAGATATTTCACTTGCCAGATTATCTGTAAGCATATTTTTACTAATCCTGTAAGTCCAGTTACCAAAGGCCACAGAGGGGAAGTTTATACGGCTTTCAGAACCCTGACATAACCAATCCTGCATAGGTATAATAGCGGTATCTGCGACAGATTTCATCGTTTCCAAAATCAGGTCATGCACATGAATGCGTGACCTGTTTAAGTATTTCTTCATAAAATCTCTGTTCTTTCTGTCGAGTTTTCTGTACCATCCTTTTGTTGTGTCATTGTCATGTGTAGCAGTATATGCTATTAAATTCTTTTTGTAATGCATAGGAAGATTATCATTGGCAGGCTCACCAGAGAATCCGAACTGCAGTACTTTCATTCCTGGATAACCGGTCTTTTCCAAAAGCTTTCTGACATTGTCAGTAAGAACTCCTAGATCTTCAGCGATTATTCCCATATTATTCCTTGACAAGTTAATAGCGTCAATAAGCTTCATTCCCGGACCCTGATAATATGTACCCGAAGCTGCAGTTTCAGCATCAGAAGGGATAGAGAAATACCTCTCAATGCCAATGAAGTGGTCAATTCGGACATAGTCATAAAGGTTTGAGGCCATACCTATCCTTTGCTTCCACCAGTAGAAATCATCCTTCTCCATAGAAGTCCAGTCATAAAGTGGATTTCCCCATAACTGGCCTGTTGCAGAAAAGGCATCAGGAGGTACTCCTGCTACTGATGCAAGATTCCTGTTTTCATCAGTCTGAAACAGATAATGTCTTGACCATACATCAGAACTGTCTGATGAAACATAAATTGGTATATCTCCGATTATATAAATACCCTTATTGTTAGCATACTTTTTAAGTTCAGCCCACTGTGCAAAGAACTCATACTGCAAGAATTTATGAAACAGAATCCTGTCTGCCAGCATTGTTCCGTAATTCATTAGTGACTGATGATATCTAAGCCTTATATCATCAGGCCATAACTGCCATTTGTCACCGTTAAATTTTTCTTTTAAGGCCATAAATATTGCATAATCATTGATCCAGTAGGAATTTTCCTGGCAGTAAGCTTTGAACTTGATATTATTGACATCAAATCTTTTAAAAGCTTTTTCCAGAACAGCATTTCTTTTTTGATACATTAAACCGTAATCAACCTTATCCTCTTGTGCATACCAAGATTCATTGATGTATTCATCTTTTTGCAAAAGGTGTTTTTCCTCTAAAATATCCAAATCAATAAGGTAGCTGTTGCAGGCAAAGCTGCAGAAGGACTGATATGGTGAATCACCGTAACCAGTAGGCCCTAAAGGAAGTATCTGCCAGTATCTCTGATTGGCAGACACCAAAAAATCTACAAACTCATATGCTTCTTTACCAATGGTTCCAATACCATATGGGGAAGGAAGGCTGAAAATAGGAAGTAGTATTCCGGATGCTCTCATAATTTACCTCTTGATATGAATATATCTAAGTTTGTTCTATTTGTAAAGTGTTTATACGGTTGTTTAGCCTGCATAGGATATTTAAGAATTTTATATTAAAGTGAATACAGAATTCAAAATAGTTTTTGAGTAGACAAAAAAGACACAAAAAAATCAGCATTGTATCAAAATATACTGATTTGTCTGTGGTGTTAATATATGAATACTGATATTATCTTGTCAGATGCCACTTCATGTATTTATGATTTTCCCCTACTTCGTCTTTTCCACAAAACTAAAGACTCATGAAGGTTCCGGCATCTTTTTTAATACTTCAAATCCTTTGTAAGTTTACGTAATATTGCTTTTCCTAATTCAACAGAATTTTTAAAATCATCATATGCGCAGTATCCATAGTGGGTATGTGCATATCTTACTGGCATGCCGATTACTATTGTTGGAATGGCTCC
>JAQVAJ010000214.1:0-1753 GCA_028690885.1 Clostridia bacterium | reverse complement strand
GAGGTGCATCTTTTTGAGCAGCTGATAAAAAATGAGGAGGAACTGATGCGACTACTCCTTTTATGTATTTGCCGTCTTTGTTTCTGATTCTTACCTTCTGAGCAGCTATGTTTGCATCCTGCCATCCGCCAATAGGTATGAATTTTAAAAGACCATTAGCTGTTATGAACTGAACCATAAAACCTACTTCGTCAGAATGTCCGTCTATCATAATTACAGGACGGTCATTAGTATTCTGCTTTTTTGTCAAAAAGACGTTATTCATTGTATCAACTGAAATGTCTTCCGATACTGCATATTTTTTTATAACTCCAACTACCTCTTCTTCAAAACCCGATATGCCATTTGCGTTGGTAAGGTCTCTTATCATATCTACATGTTTCATTTTACTTCCCTCTTTCTATTACTGCTTTTAATGATTTTAATTTTTCTATAAAAGCTTCATATCCTCTGTCAAGGTACTCAAGATTAAATATTGTCGTCTGGCCTTCAGCAATAAGTCCTGCTATTACCATAGCTGCTGCTGCACGAAGATCAGTTGGTGATACAGGAGCTCCGATTAGTTTTGGTACTCCTTTTATTATAGCCGATTCGCCGCTTAACTGTATATTTGCACCAAGCTTATGAAGTTGTTCGACATACTGAAAGCGTGTAGGGAACACTCCTTCTGTTATTCTGCTTTCTCCATCTGCAATTGCTAAAAGTGTTGCAAACTGCGGATGCAGATCTGTTGGGAATCCCGGATATGGCATTGTTTTAATATTTGTGCTTTTTACTCTTTTTATATTTGCTTTAACTGTAATGGAGTCATCCATTGTTTCTACAGTGACACCCATTTCAGTTAGTTTTGCTGAAAGTGAATCCATGTGTTCCGGAGTAACATTGTTCAATGTTATTGTTCCTCTTGTTGCTGCAGCAGCTATCATAAGAGTTCCTGCTTCAATCATATCAGGGCATACAGAATAGGATTTACCTCCCAAGAGTTCTTTAACGCCTTTTATTCTAATTGTATTTGTTCCAGCGCCTTTTATATCCGCTCCCATAATATTTAAAAAGTTTGCTACATCAACAACATGAGGTTCTCTGTTTGCATTTTCTATAGTCGTAGTTCCTTCAGCAAGAGTTGCTGTAAGAATAGAGTTAATAGTAGCTCCGACAGAATAGTTGTCAAAATATATATTATTACCGACAAGCTTACGAGCTTTTGCTGATATATATCCGCCTGTTGTTTCTACTGTAGCTCCAAGTGTTTCAAATGCATATACATGCTGGTCTATTGGTCTTGGGGCAAAATTACAACCGCCTGGAAAAACAACTTTCGCCTGCTTGAGTCTTCCTAAAAGTGCTCCGACGAAATAGTAGGAGCCTCTTAAAGTACTCAAAGCAGTATTATCGCATATATGTGATTTTATATCGGTAGCATCTACTTCAACAGTTTTTTCACCTGTCCAGTTAACTACTGCGCCTATTTGTGAAAGCGTGTCAAGAAGAACCTGTATGTCGGTTATTTTTGGCATGTTTTCTAGTATTACTTTACCTTTAATCATTGCGGATGCGCAAATGATTGCAACAGCCGCATTTTTTGAACCACCTACAACTACATTTCCTTCAAGTTTTTTGCCGCCCTTAATGGTTATTCTATCTTCTGTGCTCAATTAAATGTCTCCAATCATACTTCGATATTAATATGATACATATTTTTTACAAAATATTCAATCCTTTTATAATTTTCAGTCCGTTCATAACATTTTCA
>JAQVAJ010000213.1 GCA_028690885.1 Clostridia bacterium | reverse complement strand
TCAGGAGGCGGTATTTCGCAATTAGCAAAAGCTATGGTTAAAGAAGAGATGCAATCAGGTAATAAGGTTTCATTCTGCACGACAGAAGAGGATATTGAACAACTTGATGCTCTGATTGTAGCAAAGGCAGCTGCAAAAGGTGATAATTTAGCCAAGGCAATATATGCAAGATCAGGCGAGATGCTAGGAAGAGCACTTGCAGTGCTTATAGACATATTAAATCCTGATGCCATTGCAATAGGAAGCATATTTACCAAAGACAGGAATCTTCTTTGGCCTCATGCTAAAAGAGTATTAAACAAAGAAAGCCTTGCTATTTCATCACAGGTTTGCGACATACTGCCATCTTCACTTGGTGAATCGATAGGTGATTATGAGGCATTGGCTGTTGCTGCGGAATATGTTGCGAATAATTAAGATAAGGGGCATTTGAAATGAAAAGGGAATCGTTAGAGGTTTTTGAAGAAATGTTAACATCATATCCATCATTAGTAAGATGTAAGGCGGATATTATGAGGGCATTTGAAATAATGGAAGAAACATATAAATACGGAAAAATTCTTCTCATATGCGGTAATGGGGGTTCTTCCTCTGATGCAGAGCATATTGTAGGGGAGCTTATGAAAGGATTCAAGAAAAAAAGGCATGTAGAACCCAATCCAAGGCTGGATGAATCAATTAGAGAAAATCTTTCAGAAGGCTTGCCGGCTATATGTCTTTCCAGCCATACTTCACTTATAACAGCTATCGGCAATGATTCCTCATATGACATGATTTATGCCCAGCAGGCATATGCATACAGAAAACTTGCAGGAGCTATATTGTGCCTAAGCACATCAGGTAATGCAAGGAATGTGAATAATGCTGCTATTACTGCAAGAGCATGTCGAATACCGGTTATCGGGATGACAGGAGAGCTTGGCGGTTATTTAAATTCGCTAGCTGATGTTTGTATTAAAGTTCCGGAATCAGAGACATACAAAGTTCAGGAACTGCATCTTCCGGTATATCACTGCTTATGTGCAATGCTGGAATGTGAATTTTTTGAAAATTAAGATATAATATAAAAGATATATAACGGCTAAATATAAACCGTTTCTGAAAGGATGTAATTTTATGAGAAAAGAACAGGTAATTGAAAATGTAATGAAAAGCGGACTCATAGTCGTAGTCAGAGCGCAAAGCGCTGAAGAGGCATACAGGATAACAGATGCCTGTCTAGAAGGCGGAGTCAAACTTATCGAGATAACATTCACGGTCAAAGGAGCTCATCACGTAATAGAGGAGCTGTCAAAAAAATACGATGAAAAAGACCTTATACTCGGAGCAGGAACAGTAATGGACGAACAGACAGCAAGAACTGCCATACTATCCGGAGCTCAGTATATAATCGCTCCTCATCTGGATATTCCAACAGTAACTATGTGTCATCGTTACAGAGTAGTAGCAATGCCTGGATGTATGACTCCAAGGGAGATTTCCATGGCAACTGAAGCTGGAGTAGACATAGTCAAGGTATTCCCAGGAGAAGTTTTAGGAACACAGTTCATAAAAGCAGTTAAAGGGCCTATGCCTTATCTTAATCTTGTAGTTAACGGCGGAGTTGATGAGAATAACGCTAAAGACTGGATTAAAGCAGGTGCATGTGGAGTGGGTGTCGGTGGAAATATAACCAAATATGCAAAGACAGGTGAGTACCATAAGATTACTGCTACTGCAAAACAGATACTCAACAGCATAAAAGAAGCCAAGGAGGCATTGAATGGGTAAGATAGTTACTTTTGGAGAGATAATGCTAAGGCTTAAGTCCCCATATGGAGAAAGACTTATGCAGTCAGATAAATTAGAGGCGACTTTTGGCGGAGGAGAAGCCAATGTTGCTGTTTCCTGCGCAAATTTCGGAATGGATACATCATATGTAACAGTATTGCCCGATAATGATATAGCTAAATCATGCGTCAGGCAGTTAAGAGGGTTTGGAGTTAATGTTGATGACATACATTACAGAAACGGACGTATGGGAATATATTTTCTTGAACCAGGAGCAGTACAAAGACCATCAAAGGTAATTTATGACAGGGAATATTCTGCTATATCCCTAACTAAACCAGGAGACATCGACTGGTTAAAGATATTTGAGAATGCTTCATGGTTCCATGTCACAGGAATAACCCCTGCACTTACACAAAACAGCGCATTAGTTACTTTAGAAGCAGTGACAGCTGCCAAGCAGGCGGGATTAACTGTTTCCATGGACCTCAATTATAGAGGTAATCTATGGAAATACGGGAAAAAAGCCGCAGAGATAATGCCCAGCATAGTTAAATATGTGGATGTATGCATAGCAAATGAAGAGGATGTTCAGAAGGCTCTTGATATACACAATGATGCGGATGTTACTAAAGGAGCACTGGATGAAAACAAATATAAAGAACTTTCTGATAAGGTATTAAAAACATATCCCAATATAAAACTAATAGCAATAACATTACGTGAAAGCAGAAATGCTGATATAAACGGATGGGGAGCATGTCTTAATGACAGAAAAGATTTTTATGTGAGCCGTAAATATGAGATTACTGACATAGTAGACAGAGTAGGCGGAGGAGATTCGTTTGCTGCAGGACTGATATACGGGCTTAATACATATGGTAACAGTAAAGATGCATTAGAATTTGCAGTTGCTGCAAGTTGTCTGAAGCATACCATATATGGAGATTTTTCCCGATTTACAGTACCTGAAGTCGAAAAGCTCATGAGAGGAGACGGCTCAGGAAGGGTGCAAAGATGACATATCTGGATAAGTATAACGAATGGCTGGAAAAAGCTGATTTGGAAACTGTTAAGGAACTAGAAGCACTTAAAGGAAATGAAAAGGAAATAGAAGAAAGATTTTATAAGACTCTGGACTTCGGAACTGCAGGCTTAAGAGGCATAATGGGTGCAGGAACTAACCGTATGAACAAGTATGTTATTGGTCAGGCTACCCAGGCTTTGGCTTTGTATGTTGTTGAACATGGAATGGAAAAAAGAGGTGCGGTTATTGCTTTTGACTGCAGGATAAAATCTGACGAATATGCGGCACAGTGTGCATCTATACTTGCTGCAAATGGGATAAAAGTATATATATATGATAGTTTGAGACCTACTCCACAGCTTTCATATTCAATAAGGAAACTTAATGCTGCAACAGGTATCAATGTAACGGCAAGTCATAACCCCAAACAGTATAATGGGTATAAAGTGTACTGGGAGGAAGGTTCACAGATACTGGACGATATAGCAGACAGTATAGCAGCGAACATATCAAAAATAGATCCTTTCAATGATGTAAAAACCATTGATTTTAACGAAGCTTTGAAATCAGGACAGATAACAATGCTTGGCAAGGAAATGGATGATATGTTTATAAAAGAGATATTATCCTTAACACTTAATGATGATATAGATAAAGATATAAACATAGTATATACGCCACTGTATGGTACAGGTCTTGTTCCTGTTACGAGGATTCTAAAGGAAAGAGGCTTTCACAATGTAACTATTGTAGAAGAACATAAAAATCCTGATGGGACTTTTCCGACTACACCTTATCCTAATCCGGAAAATGTAAAGGTATTTGATATACCGTTACAATATGGTAAAAGAACAGATGCAGATATGATAATTGCCACAGATCCTGACTGCGACAGGATTGCAATGATGATAAAGGATGATAAAGAAGAGTATGTTTTCTGCACTGGTAATCAGACAGGCGCACTACTGGCTGAATATATGTTGTCTCAGAGACAGATAAAAGGTATGTATTCGAAAAAAGATGCTGTAGTACAGTCTATAGTCAGCGGCTCTATTGTTCCAAGAATAGCAAAACATTATGGTACGCATTTCTTTGAGACTCTGACTGGCTTTAAATATATATGCGGACTTGCAAATGAGTTTGAAAAAACTGATGAATACAGATATGTATTTGGTTATGAAGAAAGCATTGGATACTGCATAGAAACATTTACCAGGGATAAGGACGGAGTAAGCGCTGCAATGATGATGTGCGAAATGGCAGGCTATTACAAAAAACA
>JAQVAJ010000002.1 GCA_028690885.1 Clostridia bacterium | reverse complement strand
CCGATCTTGTAAATTTTTACAAATCCACCATCTCTGCCTTTAAGCTTTGGTGCTATTTCATCATATAGTTTATTAACTACATTGACTCCATCAATCTTGTTGATCCATTTAAAAGCCTGTCTTCTTGCATGTAATCTGGAAGCATTATCAACTGTAACCATTTCTTCAACAGTTTCTCTGTCAATTACTTCATAATCAGTTTTTGAAGTCTTGCTTTCTTTTGTCATTGTAAGCTTTTTGCCTTTATGTGTCTTTGCACGTGTGACTTTTTGAGGTTTTGATGTGAAATTATCACATTCAGCAACCGCTTTCGCAATGAGACTGTCAGCTATCTTTTTAACTTCTTTTCCTCTGGCTTCTGTTGTTTCAAGCTTCCCGTTTTGTATTAAGCCCGTAACCAAATTTTTAAGAATAGCTATTCTTTGGTCTGTGGGTCTATCAAGTTTTCTGTTTGACGGCATTTTTATACCTCCTTATTCTTCTGGTCTGGAAAAAGTCTGTCCCAGCTCATCAAGCTTCTTGCGTATTTCATCAAATGATTTCTTACCAAGATTACGTACTTTCATCATTTCATCTTCAGTCTTGCTTGTAAGATCACCTACAGTGTTGATACCGGCTCTCTTAAGGCAATTGTATGATCTGACTGAAAGATCCAATTCATCAATCGGTTTGTCGAACAAATCGTTTTTGGTCTGTTCTTCTGTTTCCACAACGGTTTCAGTCTGTTTGACTTCTTCCGAAAGATCAATAAACAGGTTAAGATGATCACTCATTATCTTAGCTGCATAACTCAAAGCTTTAGTTGGTGACATGGACTTATCAGTATATATTTCCATTGTTAACATGTCATAGTCTGTTATCTGTCCTACACGAGTATCCTCAACTTTATAAACCACTCTGTTTACAGGGGTATATATTGAATCAACTGGAATAGTACCTATAGGCATACCTTCTTTTTTATTCTTTTCAGCAGAATCATATCCTCTGCCCTTAGCAACTGTAATTTCCATGTAGAAAGATTCACAGTTATCCATTTTGAAAAGATAATGATCAGGATTAAGAACTTCTACTTCAGCATTCTTAAGAATGTCACCTGCAGTAACATCTCCTGTACCTTCTGTCCTAATGGTCAATGTTTTTGGTTCATCAGAATCTAGTCTAAGCCTGATTCCCTTAACATTAAGAATTATTTCAGTAACATCTTCAACTACGCCGGGAATTGTTGAAAACTCATGTAGTACGCCGTCTATCTTTATGCTCGTAGCAGCTGCTCCGGGCAAAGAGGATAACAGAATTCTTCTTAAGGAGTTGCCCAATGTAGTGCCATACCCTCTCTCAAGGGGTTCAACTACAAATTTACCATACTCATCGTTTACTTCAACGCATTCGATTCTTGGTTTCTCTATTTCTATCAATGTTATACCCTCCTTTTTAATTTAATGGTATATTATGCTGATTACTACTTAGAGTAGAACTCAACAATAAATCTTTCTTCTATAGGCAGGCTCACATCTTCGCGTTTACATACATCAATGATTTTACCAGTTACATTTTCTTGATCAAATTCAATAAATGCTGGAACTATCTTTGTTTGTGATGTTTCAATGAGTTCTTTAAACTTAGGAGAATCTTTCATAGAATCCTTAAGCTGAATAACGTCACCGACTTTAACAAGATATGAAGGGATATCAACAGTTTTTCCGTTAATATTGAAATGTCCATGCCTTACAAGCTGTCTTGCTTCAGGTCTTGAATTAGCTAATCCCATCCTGTAAACAACATTATCTAACCTGCTCTCAAGTATTTTGAGAAGGTTTTCGCCTGTCATGCCTTTTTGTCTTGAAGCCATGTCATAATATTTAAGAAACTGTGATTCCAATACTCCGTAAAATCTTCTTGCTTTCTGTTTTTCGCGAAGCTGCAAACCGTATTCGCTTTGTTTACTTCTCTTCTTGCCATGTTGTCCAGGAGCATATGCTCTTCTGACTATGGCACATTTATCGGTATAACATCTGTCACCCTTTAAAAACAGCTTTACGCCTTCGCGTCTGCAAAGTTTGCATACTGCATCTGTATATCTAGCCATTTTATTTGTACCTCCTTATACTCTTCTTCTCTTCGGCGGTCTGCAGCCGTTATGTGGAATAGGAGTTACATCCTTTATCATTACAACTGAAAGCCCTACGGTTTCCATAGCCCTGATGGCTGATTCTCTACCCGCACCCGGACCCTTGATGTAAACTTCAACAGTCCTTAAACCATGTTCCATAGCAGCTTTAGCTGCTGTTTCTGCAGCAACCTGTGCAGCAAATGGTGTGTTCTTCTTTGAACCTCTGAAGCCTAATCCGCCTGCGCTTGCCCATGATAAAACATTACCCTGCAAATCAGACATAGTTACAATAGTGTTATTGAAACTGGAACGGATATGCGCCTGGCCATGTTCAACGTTCTTTTTTTCTTTTCTTTTTCTTGACTTCTTAACAGCTGATTTCTGTTGTGCCATTGCTCATACCTCCTTACTTCTTCTTTCCGCCAATAGATGATTTGCTTGGGCCTTTACGTGTCCTTGCATTCGTCTTTGTCCTCTGACCCCTAACAGGCAATCCCATTCTGTGTCTTCTGCCTCTATAGCTGCCTATATCAATGAGTCTTTTAATGTTGAATGAAACTTCTCTACGAAGATCACCTTCAACTATGTGTTCTTTTTCTATAAGATCTCTAAGTTTAACAATTTCAGCCTCAGTAAGATCTTTTACTCTAGTGTCAGGATTTATTCCTGCTTGTTCTATAATCTTCTGGGAACTGGTCAGTCCGATTCCATATATATATGTCAGACCGATCTCTACTCTTTTTTCTCTGGGTAAATCAACCCCGGCAATACGAGCCATTTTACTTTTTTACCTCCATAGTCCTTTCAAAATCTTTCGAGTGTCTATGTTATCATCACCGAAAACAGTAATTAACTGTTCAGCCGCATCAGTAATGCTAATCACATTATCCCTGTCTCTGTTTGTGTCTTGGGTTCTCGCAGATAACCATTACTCTGCCTTTTCTTCTTATTATCTTACACTTTTCACATCTTTTTTTAACTGATGGTTTAACTTTCATTTATATTTTCCTCCTATTTGCCTCTCCATACTATCCGGCCTTTTGTCAGATCATATGGCGACATCTGTATTTTTACCTTATCTCCTGGAAGTATCCTTATATAGTGCATTCTCAACTTTCCTGAGATATGGGCTAATATAACATGTTTATTAGGTAATTCAACCTTGAACATTGTATTTGGTAAAGATTCTATTACTACACCTTCTGTCTCAATTACATCATTTGCCAAAATTATTGCCTCCTTATCCTTAGCATTATACCACACCTTGTTTTGAAGAGTATTTATGTATTTCATATAATACATCTTCAGAAACTTTATCCTGGGGGTTATGTCCGTCTATATCAACAAGTATTCCTTTTTCCATGTACACACCAATTATGGGTTCAGACTGTTTTTTGTATGTATCAAGTCTCGTGTTTGCTACTTCAACTGTGTCATCTTTTCTTGTATACAGTTCGCCGTTGCACAAATCACATATGTCAGGTTTCTTTGAAGGATATGTTACTATGTGATAAGCTTTACCACATTTGCACATTCTCCTGCCTGATATCCTTCTTACGACTTCTTCATCTGTTACAACCAGATTTATAGCCATATCGATAGATTTTCCGCAATCTTCAAGCATTTTGTCTAAGGACTCCTGCTGATTGATTGTCCGAGGATAGCCATCAAGTACGAATCCGTCTTTACAGTCTTCCATTTCAATTCTGTCTCTTAATATATTGATGGTCAATTCATCAGGAACTAACAACCCTTTGTCAATGTACTTTTTTGCCTCAGCTCCTATTGGAGTATTATTGGCTATGTTCCACCTGAATATATCTCCTGTTGATATATGTGGTATACCAAGTTTTTGTGCTACTACTGCGCTTTGTGTGCCTTTACCGCTTGCGGGGGCTCCTAGCATAATAATAATCATGACTCTCCTAATCAAGGAATCCCTTGTAATGCCTCATCAGCATTTGTGATTCCATCTGTTTCACTGTCTCAAGTGCAACACCGACTACGATCAGTAACGCGCTTCCTCCAAAACCAATCTGAATTCCAACAAGTCTTGCAAGGATTGAAGGTATTGTAGCTAGTAAAGCCAGGAACAAGCCTCCAAACCAGGTAATCTTGTTTAATACATATGAAAGATAATCTGATGTAGGTTTTCCAGGACGTATTCCAGGTATAAAGCCACCATTCTTCTTCAGGTTGTTTGCTACATCTATTGGATTAAAAGCTATCATAGTGTAGAAGAATGAGAAGAAGAATATAAGTAAGGCATATATTGCAAGGAATGCCCACGAATCCGTTCTCTGTAATGCTTTTAAAAACGCACTTTCTGTGTTTGGTGCAACAAAATTAATAATTATTGAAGGCAATGTTGTAATAGATGAAGCAAAGATTATTGGCATAACACCTGACATATTTACCTGCATAGGTATATGTGTGCTTTGTCCTCCGTACATCTTTCTTCCAACAACTTTCTTTGCGTAGTTTACTGGTATTTTTCTTGTAGCTCCGGAAACATAAACTGTTCCAACTATCATACCAAGCATTACTACCAAAAGACCTACTACTAAAAATATAGTTTCTACGGCTGTTGATCCAAGATCTCCATTCTGCCAATTGGCATATAGACTAGCTGCTCCAGCAGGTATTCTGGAGATGATACCAACGAAGATTATCATTGATATACCATTTCCGATTCCTTTTTCTGTTATGAGTTCGCCCAACCACATTACTACTGCAGTACCTGCGCAGAATGTGAATACTACTGTCAAGAAACTCATTATTGTTCCGCCATCATACAACACATCGTAATTCTTTAATGTTATAAACAGCATGCTAGCTTGGAAGAGTCCGAGGCCGATTGTAAGATACCTTGTGTACTGGGTAATCTTTTTTCTTCCTTCTTCGCCTTCTTTTGATAGCCTTTCAAGAGCGGGAATTGCAACTGTAAGAAGATTTAAAATAATGGATGCATTAATGTATGGCTGTATGTTCATTGCAAACAATGACATATTGGAAAACGCTCCGCCGGAAAACATATCCATGAATCCAAACAGTTTGTTTCCTTCAACCAACACTTCAAATGCAGCACCTATTAGCCCTGGTACAGGAAGATGACATCCTATCCTGTATATCAGGAGCATTGTTATAGTAAACAATATTTTCTTTCTCAGCTCGGGAATATTCCAAGCGTTCTTGATAGTCTGAAACATTATACTACCTCTGCCTTTCCTCCTGCAGCTTGAATTTTTTCTGCAGCGGATTTCGTGAATCTTTCAGCCCTGACTGTAAGATTCTTAGTTAATTCTCCTCTTCCCAAAATAACTATACCGTCACAGACGCCTTTAACTAGGCCTGCTTCGCGAAGCAATACCTCATCAACAAGCTCTTTGTCATTAAAAATGTTAAGAGCTTCGATGTTAACTTCAGCATATTTATCCTGAAATCTCTTATTGTTGAATCCAACTTTAGGCATTCTTCTATATAAAGGCATCTGACCACCTTCAAAACCAACTCTTACTCCACCGCCTGAACGGGAGTTTTGTCCGTTAGCTCCTCTGCCAGCAGTCTTTCCATTGCCTGAACCATGTCCACGGCCTTTTCTGAATGCCTTTTTCTTTGAGCCTTCGGCTGGTGCTAATTCATTTAATTTCATTTTTAGCTCCCCCTTATTCTTCAACTTTTACGAGGTGTTGTACTTTTTGTACCATACCTCTGATTTTTTCGTTATCTTTTTGCTCTACGGTCTGTCCTATCTTACGAAGGCCTAATGCTTCAACAGTTGCCTGATGTTTCTTTATGGAACTGTTAGTGCTCTTAACCAACGTTATTTTCAGCATTTTAGCTTGTTCAGCTTTTTTCTTAGCCATAAAAGCCCTCCTAACCCAATATCTCTTCGATGGACATATTCCTCTTCTTGGAAATATCCTCTGCGGTCATCATTCTAGACAAACCGTCAATTGTCGCTCTAGCTACATTTACTGCATTATGTGATCCAAGACATTTTGTCCTGATATCCTTAATACCCGCAAGATCCAATACGGCTCTTACTGCACCACCGGCTATAACTCCGGTACCAGGTGCTGCTGGCTTGAGTAATACTTTAGCTGCGCCATATTCGCCTATTATTTCGTGAGGAACCGTGGTTCCGTCAGTAGCTACTGTAATCAGGTTTTTCTTGGCATCATCAGTGCCTTTTCTTATTGATTCGGGAACTTCAGCTGCTTTTCCCATACCGACGCCTACACGACCGTTTTCGTCACCGACGACGACCAAAGCGCTGAAACGGAAATTCCTACCGCCTTTAACAACCTTCGCTACACGACCGATCCTAACTACTTTTTCTTTGAATTCCGATGGTGTTCTATCAAAATCGTTTCTCATTAAAGCCCGTTCCTCCTATTAAAATTCCAGACCAGCTTCTCTTGCTGCATCAGCAAGCGCCTTGATCTTTCCATGATATACATATCCGCCTCTGTCAAAAATAACACTTTTAATGCCTTTTTCAAGAGCTTTTTTAGCAACTAGAGTTCCAACTTGCTTTGCGGCTTCTAAATTGCTCCCATTCTTAAGGGTTCCTTTTAAAGAAGGATCCATTGTAGAAGCAGATACTAATGTATATCCCTTTGTATCATCTATAACTTGGGCATAAATGTTATTTAATGATTTATATACATTGAGTCTTGGCATTTCAGCCGTGCCTGAAAGATGATTTCTAATTCTGTCATGTTTTTTCTTTCTTGCATTATTTTTATCTATGTTCTTAATCATATCTCTTACGCTCCTGCTTTTCCTTCTTTACGTCTGATAGTCTCATCAGAGTATTTAACACCTTTGCCTAAATAAGGTTCTGGTTTTCTAAACTCCCTAATCTGGGCTGCAATCTGTCCGACTGCCTGCTTATCATAACCTTTGACCAATATGGTTGTTGGTGTTGGTACTTCAAAGGTTATTCCCTCTGGGGCAAGTACTTCAAGCGGATGTGAATAGCCAAGACTTAGTACTAATTTTGTACCATCTAAAGCTGCTTTGTATCCTACTCCGTTAATCTCAAGTTTTTTCTCAAAACCATTGAGTACACCCTGTACCATGTTATTCAAGAGGCTTCTGGTTAATCCATGTAAAGCCTTCTGTCTTTTTTCTTCACTTCTTCTTTCAAGTGTAACCACACCGTCTTCTTTCTTTATGGTTATACTCTTAACGAATGTTTGAGTGAGAGTTCCTTTAGGTCCTTTAACTGTGACTGTGTTGTCAGGTGCTATGTCTACTGTAACTCCAGCTGGGACAGTTATCGGTAATTTTCCTATACGTGACATTTATCTAATTCCTCCTGTTATGTTCTTAATATTGCGAGCATCTGCCCTTTTCAGAAACCACGGATTTTTATCCGAAGGTTACCAAACAAATGCCAGCACCTCTCCGCCTACGCCTAAAGCGCGAGCTTTCTTATCTGTCATAATACCTTTTGAAGTAGATATTATGGCGATTCCCAATCCGTTAAGTACTTTTGGAAGGTCATCTTTATTAGAATATACTCTTAAACCAGGTTTGCTTATTCTTTTAATACCTGTAATGACACTTTTTTTGTCCTGGTACTTAAGTGTAAGTCTTATAACACCTTGCTTATCGTCTTCGATATTCTCAACATCCTGTATATATCCTTCTTCTAAGAGTATCTTTGCGATGTCTCTTTTAAGATTGGAAGCTGTTATATCAACCTTTACGTGTTTGGCTGTTCCTGCATTCCTTATTCTTGTAAGCATATCTGCTATTACATCTGAAATCTGCATGTTGCTCCTCCTTTACCAGCTAGCTTTTTTGATACCAGGGATTTGGCCTTTATATGCTAATTCCCTGAAACACAATCTGCATACGCCGTATTTTCTTAAATATGCATGAGGTCTTCCACAGATCTGACATCTGTTGTACTCTCTTGTGCTGAACTTCTGAGTTTTCTGCTGTTTTAATATCATTGATTTCTTTGCCAAGATCTTATCCTCCTTATGCTTTCTTGAAAGGCATGCCCAGTTCAGCAAGCAATTGCCTTGCTTCTTCATCAGTTTTTGCAGTTGTCACGAAAACTATGTTCATTCCTCTGAGCTTGTCTATATTATCATAAACTATTTCTGGGAATATCAGTTGTTCTTTTAATCCCATCGCATAGTTTCCTCTACCATCAAAGCCTGATGTGCTGAGACCTCTGAAGTCTCTAACTCTTGGAAGCGAGATGTTGATAAGCTTGTCTGCGAAATCATACATTCTTTCACCTCTTAATGTTACTTTTAGGCCAATTTTCATTCCTTCTCTAAGTTTGAAGTTAGCAACGGATTTTTTAGCCAGTGTAACTACAGGTTTCTGACCGGTTATTATTGCAAGGTCACCAGCTGCAGAATCAAGAGCTTTTGGGTTGTCTTTTGCTTCTCCCATACCGATGCTTACCACAATCTTAACAAGCTTAGGTACCTGATTTACATTTTTATACTGAAATTTATCTTTCAGTGCAGGAACTGCGTGTTCTTTATATAACTGCTGTAATTTCATCTTTTATCCTCCTACTTCGCGCTTACTTTATCGATAACCGCGCCGCATTTCTTACAAGTTCTCTGCTTATTGCCGTCTTTATCGAATGTCATTTTGGTTTTTGAAGCTTCTTTGCATTTTGGACATACAAGCATCACATTTGAAGCATTCACAGGCCTTTCGAAATCTACGATTCCACCAGGCTGTCCAGCTTTTTTTGGTTTTACATGCTTCTTGCCAACATTGGCTTTTTCCACTATGACAGTGCCCTTATTTTTGTTTACTTCAAGAATTTTTCCGCTCTTACCAGAATCATTCCCTGTTATTATTTTTACGTTATCACCTTTTTTAATATGCATCTTCTCAGTCTCCTTTCTATAGCACCTCGGGTGCGAGAGAGACTATCTTCATATATTCCTTATCTCTCAGTTCTCTTGCAACGGGTCCGAAGATACGCGTTCCGACTGGCTCTTTATCTACTTTGATTATTACAGCTGCATTTTCATCAAATTTTATAAAGGATCCGTCTTTTCTTCTTACGCCCTTCTTGCTTCTTACTATGACGCATCTGACTACATCACCCTTCTTAACCATACCGCCAGGTGAAGCTGTCTTTACACTGCATACTATAACATCACCGATATTGGCATAAGTTCTTCCTGTTCCGCCTAATACCTTGAAGCACTGAAGTTCTTTTGCGCCTGTATTATCAGCTGCTTTTAATCTGGTCTGTGCTTGAATCATAGTCAATTACCTCGCTTTTTCTACTATAGAAATCATTCTCCACCTTTTTTCTCTAGAAAGTGGTCTTGTTTCCATTACTTTTACTCTATCTCCAACAACGCACTCATTGTTTTCGTCATGAGCTTTCAGCTTATATGTCCTCTTAACGATCTTCTTATAGAGAGGATGCCTTACGCTGTCCTGAACAGCGACAACGATGGTTTTATCCATTTTATCACTAACAACTTTTCCAACTCTTGTCTTTCTTAAATTTCTCGTTGTCATCTTATATCTCCTTAATCTCGCGCTCTCTTAGTATTGTCTTTACTCTGGCAATATCTTTTTTAACGCTTTTCATCTTCAAAGGATTCTCCAACTGATTGGTAGCATATTGGAATCTGAGCTTGAAAAGTTCTGATTTGAGTTCATTCAACTCAACTGCCAGTTCTTCGTTAGTCTTTTTCCTTATATCATTAGCCTTCATTCGTCTCACCACTTTCTCTAGCCATTATCTTGCACTTGATAGGCATCTTGTAACTTGCCAGCCTTAATGCTTCTTTGGCGTCCTCTTCAGAAACTCCTCCGATTTCGAACATTACCCTGCCTGGTTTTACAACCGCTACCCAGAACTCTGGAGAACCTTTTCCACTACCCATACGGGTTTCAGCAGGTTTCTTTGTTACTGGCTTGTGAGGGAATATTTTAACCCATACATTTCCGCCTCTTTTGATGTAACGAGTCATCGCTACACGGGCTGCCTCTATCTGATTACTCTTTATCCAACCTGGTTCAACTGCTACAAGACCATAATCGCCCTGGTTAACGGTATTGCCTCTTAAGGCTTTACCCTTCATTCTTCCCCTGTGGACTCTTCTATATTTGACTCTTTTAGGTATAAGCATTATTGTATACCTCCTTCGTTCTCTTTCTTTTTAGGGAGGACTTCTCCTTTATATATCCAGACTTTTACGCCGATTCTTCCATATGTGGTATTTGCTTCTGCAAAACCATAATCTATATCAGCTCTAAGTGTCTGTAGAGGTATTGTACCCTCGTGATAATGCTCTGTTCTGGCTATTTCAGCTCCGCCAAGTCTTCCTGCAACCATTGTTTTGATTCCAAGAGCTCCCTGCTTCATAGTTCTTGACATAGCCTGCTTCATAGCTTTTCTGAAAGAAATTCTCTTTTCAAGCTGTGCTGCGATATTTTCTGAAACTAACTGCGCATCCATATCTATATGACTTACTTCAGTGATATTTACAAGTACGCTTTTTGTCGTAAGTTTTTCAATATCTGCTCTAATCTGCTCTACTCCAGCTCCACCTTTGCCGATTATAAGGCCTGGTTTTGCTGCAAGAATGTTAATTTTAATTTTATTAGCAGCTCTTTCTATTTCAATTCTGGATACGCCTGCGATGTATAATTTCTTTTTAATGAATTTTCTGATCTTGTTATCTTCTACAAGATACTTTGAGAAATCTCTTTTGTTCGCATACCATTTGGTATCCCAGTCTTTTATAATTCCTACTCTAAGTCCGTGAGGATTAACTTTCTGTCCCATGCTTAGCCTCCTATACCCTTTCTTTCAGAACAACCGTTAAATGGCATGTTCTTTTTTTGATTCTGGCGGCGCTTCCTCTTGAAAGAGCTTTAATCCTCTTAAGAGTTGTCCCCTGGTTGGCATATACTTCTGCAACATACAATTTGCTTTCATCAAGATTATTGTTATTTACAGCATTTGCATGTGCCGAAATCAAAAGTTTTTCCAAAGTCTCGGTTACAAAATTAGTAGTATTCTTGACTATTGCAAGAGCTGTCTCGTAATCTTTGCCTCTGATAAGGTCAACAACAAGTTTTGCTTTTGAAGCTGGAATGCTGATGTTATCAATACTTGCTTTTCCCTGATCTTTTCCAACACCGAGTTCTTTTCTTTGTTTCTTGGTCAAAAGAGGAGCTTTATTGCACTTTCTGGTAAAAGTTTTTTCTTTCTTTTCAGTTGTTTTTTCCATTTTTTCCTCCATTATTTAACCTTTGTGGTCTTGTCGCCTTTATTGTGTCCTCTGTATGTCCTGGTCACGACGAATTCGCCAAGCTTATGCCCAACCATATCCTCTGTGATATATACAGGAACATGCTTTTTGCCGTCATGAACAGCTATTGTATGACCTACCATCTGAGGGTATATTGTTGAGGATCTTGACCATGTCTTCAATACTTTTTTATCGTTAGACGCATTCATTTCTTCGATCTTTGCTAAAAGTCTTGGAAATACATATGGCGCTTTCTTTAATGATCTGCTCATGTCAATTCTCCTTTACTTGCTGTTTCTTCTCTTAACAATCATCTTGTCAGAAGCTTTTTTCTTTTTTCTTGTCTTAGTTCCCAAAGTAGGTTTGCCCCAAGGTGTAACAGGACTTGGCATACCTATAGGAGACTTTCCTTCACCACCACCATGTGGATGGTCAACAGGATTCATTACTGAACCTCTGACTGTAGGTCTTACTCCCATGTATCTTTTCTTGCCAGCTTTACCTATTCTGATGTTAGCATGGTCAATGTTTCCAACCTGGCCGATAGTAGCTTTACAGTCTACACTTACCATTCTTACTTCTCCTGAAGGAAGTCTGACTTGTGCAAAATCACTTTCTCTTGCCATAAGCTGTGCAGTGTTTCCTGCTGATCTTACCATCTGAGCACCTTTTCCTGGTTTAAGCTCTATGCTGTGAATCATAGTACCTACTGGAATATTAGCAAGCGGTAATGCATTTCCTACTCTAATATCTGCTGTAGGTCCAGACATTACTGTATCATTAACTGAAAGGCCGTTTGGAGCTATAATATATCTTTTATCTCCGTCAGCATAGTTAAGTAATGCTATGTTTGCGCTTCTGTTAGGATCATATTCTATGGAAGCAACTCTTGCAGGTACACCATCTTTTTCTCTTTTGAAATCAATAATTCTGTACTTTCTTGCAACTCCGCCGCCCTGGTGTCTTACTGTTATTCTACCGTAATTGTTTCTTCCAGCTTTTTTCTTAATAGGTGCAACAAGTGATTTTTCCGGAGTTGTTTTCGTAATCTCCTCAAATGTTGAAACTGTCATGAATCTTCTCGCCGGTGAAGTTGGGTTATATTTCTTAATTGGCATAATTTACTCCTTTACTGACGTGGCGTTACGCCAAATTCTTCTATGCTTGTCTTATATTTTTTAGCAAGCGTCTTAACCTTGCCGCCTTTTTCCAAATAACTTTCAGCCTGCGGGTTAGTGTCTATTGATACGATTGCTTTCTTAAAAGAAGCAGTTCTTCCTAAATGTACTCCAACTCTCTTTTCTTTGCCATCATAGTTCACTGTGTTAACTTTAAGAACCTTGACATTGAAAAGTTTTTCTACAGCCTGCTTAATTTCAACTTTCGTAGATTTCTTAGCTACCATGAAAGTATATCTGCCTTCCATTGCCTGCTCGTTTGTTCTTTCCGTAATATACGGTCTTATGATTATGTCTTCATAACTTTTCATTACGCATAGACCTCCTGAATCTTTTCTACCGCTTCCTTTGTAACAACAAATTTATCATACTTGAGTATGTCATAAACATTGATGGTATTTGTCAAAGCGGTTTTAACATTTGGCAGGTTATTTGCTGATTTGATAACTACTTCATCTTTTTCTGAAAGAACAACTAAACAAGATGAATCAACTTTTACATTTTTCAATATTTCAGCAAATTTCTTTGTTTTAATTTCATCTAATTTAAGGTTATCAAGTATAACAAGTGATCCTGATCCATATTTTTCTGACAAAGCTGATTTTAAGGCAAGTCTCTTAAGCTTCTTGTTTAGTGAAAATCTATAAGATCTTGGCTTTGGTGCAAAAGCAACTCCGCCGCCTGTTTGGTGAGGTCCAACTAATGATCCCTGACGAGCACGGCCTGTGCCTTTTTGTCTGAAGGGTTTTGCTTTTCCTCCTCTAACTTCGGCTCTGGTCTTTGCACTTTGTGTTCCCTGTCTGCCGTTAGCAAGGTATTGGACAACGACTGAGTGCATAGCGCTCTCACTTACTTCGATTCCGAATATTTCCTCGTTTAATGACATAGTGTCGACAACATCACCTTTTAAGTTATATATATCTGCTTTTAACATTGCTGTGTCCTCCTATGCGTTCTTGGCATTCTGAATCATTATCAGTCCGCCTTTAGGTCCCGGTACAGCGCCTTTTACTAAAACCGCATTACGGTCTGAATAAATCTTCATGACTTCAAGATTCTGAACTGTTACCCTGTCTGTTCCCATATGTCCTGGCATTCTCTTTCCCTTAGGTACTCTACCTGGGTCAGTATGCATTGCCATAGCTCCTAATCCACGATGATACTTTGAACCGTGGCTCATTGGGCCGATTGTGTTTCCATATCTTTTGATTGTTCCTGCATATCCTTTTCCTTTTGATACGCCGATAACATCAACAAGCATTCCTTCATTGAGTGAATCAACAGTTATCACATCACCAACTTTATAACCGTCAGTAGATTCAACTATGAACTCTCTTACATATTTCTTTGGTGTAAGGTCAGCTTTTGCATATAGGCCCTTATCCGGCTTATTTACTCTGCTTTCTTTTACATCACCAAAAGCTACCTTTACAGCATTATATCCGTCGTGCTCTGTTGTCTTAACTTGCACCACGGTCAGAGGGCCAGCCTCTATTACTGTTACAGGCACTGCTTGTCCGTCTTCCAAGAACAACTGTGTCATCCCTGCTTTCTTTCCTAACATGAAATTCTTCACTTTAAATATCCTCCTAAGTTATTGGTTCCAAACGTATTTCATCCGCAGGAACTTGACTTTTACAACTTAATTTCTATATCCACTCCTGCTGGCAGGTCTAAAAGCATTAATGCATCGACTGTTTTAGGTGTGGGGCTTAATATATCAATAAGACGCTTGTGCGTTCTCATTTCAAACTGCTCTCTTGAGTCTTTGTACTTGTGTGGTGCTCTTAGTATTGTTACTATCTCTTTATTAGTAGGTAGCGGTACTGGACCTGATACTTTTGCGCCTGTTCTCTTCGCAGTCTCTACGATTTTATTCGCTGACTGATCGATTAATTCGTGGTCATAAGCTTTAAGTCTTATTCTGATTCTTTGTTTACTAGCCATTCTAGTAGTTCCTCCTTAAATTCTTTTACCATTCCTATTAGCACATAGTCCCGGGTGTATCGCTTATCCCCATTTTTAATGCCCGCGTGACACGGGCTAGGACCTCTGTCTAATCGCTTCCGCCCAACCTTTAAGATTGGTACTTCTCCCCTTAAGTTACCCGCAAAAAATACGGCAATCTCAAGGATCATGGTACTGCAGAATACCGCAGCCTATGAATTGTACTATATCTTTTTCTCTTTTGCAACACTTTTTTTTAGAAATTTATCGCTTGAATCGCAACTTTTGATATTATATCATTTTATCAGCTGTAAAGAAATCTTTTTAGCAGAAAATTTTTGCTTAACGAATGGTATAAGTGTTATTACTGTTTATCTTTTATATATCTTTTCAGTTCCTGATAAAAATTTTCCCGTGTCCCTGCTAATACTACAACAATCGTCCTGTTTTCTTGCTCATATATCATATATGCAATTTCATAATTTGTCCTATTGTAATATATATCATAGCAATAAACGCCTGCTAACTCTCCCTTTTTCATTTCTCCAATATATGGATTAATGCTTATTTTTTTTATTGTATTATAGTATTCATTCAGCAACCTTTTTTCTTTAACTTTCTTAAAATATCTCTCTGCTGATGCCGTGAAGCGAATTTCATACATTTATCAGTCCTCCTGCTTGAAAACATCTTCCAGCGTGCTGCTTTTCTTGTGCCCTTTGGCTATATCGTCAGCTTCGCTTAACAGATCTTCTACAGCAGGTCTTATTTTCCTTCTCGCCTCCTTAAATTTTGTTATCAGTTTTTGTCCTGAATAACCTTGTTCAATTAATTCAGTCAAAATGAATTCACCAAATTCATCTGAGACATTTTCCCTAATTGGACGAATTACTATCGAATTTTCCTGCAGAATGCATTCGACTTCGTTACTTAAACCAAGAATATTGAAATATTTTAGTGGAATCGTTATCTGTCTTTTCTTTGATACACTTATAATTTTTCTTTCTTTTTGATTATTTTTTATATAACTATTCATTTAGTATCTCCTCCTATTGCAGGTTTTGAACAAAGAAATATGCATTACCAAGAAATATGCAATTCTTTGTTTTCATTATATACGAGAAAAAAATTTATTGCAACTAATCTGCGAATTTAATCTTAAGTTTAAAGCCCTTTTCCATCTTGAGTGTATTACTCTGACAACTACTGATACAGGGAGAAGCCTCCCTGTTATATTGAATATTCTGCTATAAATGCAACAAGAAACATTACCAGTAATATTGAAATTAATCCACAAAGAGTTCTTTTGAGTTTTCTGTTAATCTGTAAATAAGTAAGCTAAACTTCAAAACCACTCATAAAACAATGCTTTCATGTATATTTTTATATCAAAAAAGTGAGATTAAAACTGCGTAATAAAAAATATTATGATATATGTACTTATTTCCTATCTTTCAAAAAAAGTTTAATGCTACATTTAATATATTTCAATACCACTCTATTGGGATTTCGTGTGCAATATATGTACCAACATCCCTACCTTCACATATATCTTTTATACAGTCTTTATTTTTAAAGTCGAAAACATAAAATGGCAGATTGAAATCACATGCTAAAATAAATGCAGATTAGTCCGCAACCTCAAGATGCCTCTCAATTACCTCATTAAATGTAATTGTTTTATATCTTCTCGCATCCTCGCATTGATTTGGATCTTTGTCATAGACACCAGTAACACCATTTTTTGCCATTAAAACAACATCAGCATTAATATCCAGAGCTCTTTGAACAGAAAGATAGTCATCGGCAATAAAAGGTTGACCATTTCCTCCACCAACCACAATCCGCTTAATTGTCAAAGTATCCTAATTACATATTTTTATTTTCAACAATTATTTCCATGACACGCTGTCTGAATACTTTTGAAACAGTTACATATAGATTTTTGTATGTAAAGGTGTCTTTTACTTTAGGTATTACACCAATCTGATTTATAACCCATCCGCTGACTGTAGTCTCCTCGTATTCATCATCAAGACCAAATAATCTCATCATTTCACGAGTATCAGCATTACAGCTTATTCTGTATCTATAATCATCAAGTTTTACAAATTTCTCTTCTATCTCATCATGCTCATCCCATATTTCACCTACAAGTTCTTCCAGAATATCCTCCATAGTCAGAATTCCAACTGTGCCTCCATACTCATCGATTGCTACTGCCATATGTTCTTTCTCAACTTGAAATTTCTTTAACAGTTCACTGATTTTAATATGAGGAGTAACAAACAAAACAGGTGAGAGAATATCTTCAATATTCTTTGCTCTTTGCGTTAAACTGAAAAAATCTCTGATATGTATGAAACCGAGCATATTGTCGATTGAATTTTTGTAAACTGGAATACGGGAATATCCTGTTTGAAGGAATAATTCAGTTATCTCATCAATTGTTGAATTAATTGACACGGCAACAACATCAACACGTGGAGTTAAAATATCAATTGCCTTTATATCATTAAACTCAATAACATTGTTAATAAGCTGTTTATCTTCTTTGTTTATTGCGCCTTCTTGCTCTGCTTCTTCTACAAACATAAGCAATTCGCTTTCAGTAATCGCTTGATTATCTGTAGATTTGAATATCTTCGAAAGCAATTTTTTCCATTTAAAAAAAACGAAATTTAATGGAGCCATTAAAAGAGTCAGCACACTTAGAAATCTTGCTGAAAACATTGCAAATTTCTCTGGAGTCTCTTTAGCAAGGCTTTTTGGAGATATCTCTCCAAATATCAATACAACTAATGTTATAACAACAGTAGCAATAGTAGTTCCTTTGCTACCAAAATATCTTACAAATAAAACTGTAGCAATTGCAGTTAATGCTATATTTACTATATTATTGCCAATCAATATTGTTGACAGAAGTTTATCATAGTTGTCATAAAGAACAAGCACAAGATTTGCTCTTTTTGAACCCTTCTCTGCCATACCCTTTACCCTAATTCTGCTCAAAGATGAAAATGCAGTTTCTGAAGCAGAAAAGTATGAAGAAAAAACGATCAAGATTCCAATGACAACTATTGATTTTATGCTTTCACTATCCATCCAGACAGAAATCCCTTTCCAAAACGTTTTCGCTTTATAATAAAGAATTATATAAATCAAAAGCAGAAATATTGCTCTTATATAATACCATAAATAATCATACTTTTATTAAAGCGTTTCCCGTAAATGAATCCTTGAATATAAAGCTCTTTTCCATCTTGAATGTATTACTCTGACAACTACTGATACAGGAAGAAGTCTTCCTGCTATACTGAGTATTCTGTTAAGGATTCCAGGTATATATACTCTTCTTTTTCTTAATGATTTATCAATTGTTCTTCTTGCTACTACTTCCAACCTGTTGGATGTAGCATTTCCAAAGAATCCCTGCACTGCCATACCATCAATCGCATTCTTAGTTGTAGCAAGCCCTCCTGGGCATAATGATAGTACATATATGTTTTTTTCATTCAGTTCCTCATTTAATGCATATGAAAAATCCAGAATAAAGCGTTTAGATGCCGCATATACAGCCTTTAGGGGCATAGGAAACAAAGATGCCAGGCTAGACACATTTATAATTCTGAATGGCTCGTTTTTTCTTTTGAAATCCATCATCATATATGTAATCCTTAACATAGCTTCTATATTAACTCTTACTATGCTATTAATCTGCTCAAGACTTCTTGTGGCAAAAGCTCCTTCATGGTCTATTCCCGCTACATTGAAAAGTATATCTATATATATATTCCTTATACTTAAATATTCCTTAAACTTATCCGTCTGAAATTCATCGGTTAAATCGCATGTGAAATAAATCACATTTATATCATATCTTCTTAAAAGTCCGTCTTTTAAAGTTTTCAGCCCTTCTTTTGAAATATCTGTAAGTATCAGGTTATATCCTCTTTTTGCACACTCAACGGCAAAAGCTCTACCCAAACCGCCCGCTGCTCCGGTTATGACTGCATTCATTGGAACCTCCCAAATTCAATAGAACATAACTTTTCTGATATTTTCCATAGCCTGTCTGCATTTTCCCTGTTCACATAGGAACTGTATTCTTTTGGCTTATTTTTGTGAATATATAAACCTTCAGGATGATTATCACTTTCAACTAAATAGAGATATGAATTTGCCGGAACATCAGGTGTCACTCCTTTTTTCTTTCTTAGTGACCATACCATGTTTACTAAGCCATATGTCTGCTTTTCACCTATTTTCGTATTAACCAATCCTGGGTCGACACAGTAAGCTCTTAATCCGTACACAGAATGTCTGTCATTCAGACCGAATGCGAAAAGCATATTTGCTAATTTTGACTGTTTGTATACCCTTAAAGGCCTGTAAAAGCGGGTAAACATTAGATCATTCCAATTCATCTTTATCCCCTTATGAGATTCAGATGAGGTTATAACTACTCTTCCTTGTGCCTTAATCAAAGGATTAATTAAATAGTATGTTAAGAGAAAAGAACTTAGATGGTTAAGCGCAAACTGATGCTCATATCCTTCTTTTGTCGTGCAGTATCTGCTTCTTACGCAACCTGCATTGTTTATGAGTACATCCAGTTTTCCATTCCAATGCATACTGATATGCTCCAATATTTCTGATGATATTTTTTTTACTTCCTCCAATTGCATAAGGTCAGCACTAAAGAAAATAATATCTGCATTAGCATTTTTCTCTAATAAGCTTCTTCTGGCTTTTTCACATGATTCAGCACTTCTTCCTATACCAATCACTTTGTGATTTGATGATAATAGTGCTTCACAAACTGCAAAACCTATACCTGATGTGGCACCGGTGACAATTACGTTTTTCATTGGAACCATTCCCATACATGCCAGAATTCAAAAGCTTTAGCCTCTAAAGCTGATATAGTATATCCACCGATAAAGGCGACAAGAAATATCACCAG
>JAQVAJ010000212.1 GCA_028690885.1 Clostridia bacterium | reverse complement strand
ACTGTTCCTGAATTCAAGGTCGGTCTTCTCTATGAATCTTCTGAGGATGGACAGGGCGAGGTTATTGGTGGCATTATCCACACCCTCTATCATAGACATGTAGTTCGAAAAGCCCTTTATGCCTTCTATGCTTCTTGCTCTGACATCTGAGTAACTCCTGAAGAGGTCATCCATAAAAATATTTGCAAATTCTGGTCGTTTGTGTGTTAAAATGTTCATGAGAGAAGTCCTTTCTGCTTTTAGTAGACATTTATGAACCTGCGCAGATTCAAATGGGATTTCTCTTTTATTTTATCAATCCCCAAACAAGTTTACACTATCCATAGCCGTTTTTTTGTTGACAAATCAAATTACTCTGTGATAATATAATTAAAACTTAGGAGATAGAAATGAAGAACTTGTTTTTTACAGCTGAATATTATTACTTTTACTTTAGCTTTAGAGGTAAAAAGGTATTTGCTGCAAAAAACAATAACCGATAAAAAGACTTAAAAGGTTAACAAAGGTTTCGCAGTGAATACCCACAGTGAAACCTTTTTTTGTATAAAGAAAAGGGGGTCATATCATGATAGCTGTTTTAAAGCCAAATGCACCGCAAGCACAAATTGAAAGTCTTATTACCTGGTTCAAAGACCAGGGTCTGAATGTTCATGTTTCAGTAGGTGATTATCAGACAATTTTAGGACTTATAGGGGATACCAGCAAAATCGATGTTGAATTACTGGAAGTGTTGGATATTGTTGAATCTGTAAAACGAATTAGCGAACCATTTAAGAATGCAAATCGCAAATTTCATCCTGATGATACTATAATAAAAGTAAAAGATGTCACTATAGGTGGTGGAAACTTCGTTATGATAGCAGGTCCCTGTTCTGTTGAATCAGAAAATCAGGTTCTTGAAATAGCACAAAAAGTACAAGCTGCGGGAGCCAATATGTTAAGAGGAGGGGCATTTAAACCCCGTACTTCCCCATATGATTTTCAAGGAATGAAGGCTGAGGGAATTGAACTCTTACTAAAAGCCAAGCAAAGAACGGGCATGCCGATTGTTTCAGAAATAATGAATGCTAATCATCTTCCTCTTTTTGAAGATGTAGATATTATTCAAGTCGGAGCAAGGAATATGCAGAACTTCGAGCTGCTTAAAGAACTGGGCAAGACTAATAAGACGATTTTACTGAAAAGAGGCTTAGCCAACAACTTAAAGGAACTCTTAATGAGTGCAGAATATATAATGGCTGGAGGAAACGAGAATATTATTCTTTGCGAAAGAGGAATTCGTACTTTTGAAACTTATACCAGAAATACTATTGATTTATCTGCTATACCAATGCTTAAGGAATTGAGCCATCTTCCTGTTATAGTTGATCCAAGTCATGCAACTGGAATGGCAAAACTTGTAAGACCTATGGCATTAGCTGCAGCTGCAGCAGGAGCTGACGGACTGATGATTGAAGTTCATAATGATCCATTACATGCGTTATGCGATGGAATGCAGTCTCTTACTCCTGAGCAGTATGCTGAAGTAGCTGATAAAGTACGTAAGATACTGGAGGTTATCAAGTGAAAATAGGAATAGTAGGGCTTGGACTGATTGGAGGATCTTTAGCAAAAACATACAAAAGCAACTCTGATAATGAGATATACGGGTATGACACAAATAAACCCATCCTTGATATAGCTAAAATGTCAGGTGTTATAGATGGAGTTTTAGATGTGTCGAAAATAAGTGTGTGTGACTGTATATTCATAGCTCTTTATCCAAAAGCAACTATAGACTATTTAGAAAAGAATGCACAATATATATCTAAAAACGCAATTGTTATAGATACCTGTGGAACTAAAAGAAAAATTTGTGAAACTGGTTTCTCAATAGCAAGACAACATGGTTTTGTCTTTGCAGGCGGACATCCCATGGCAGGAAAGCAGAATTCTGGGTATAAGTATAGCACCTCTACACTTTTTAAAGATGCATATATGATTGTCGTTCCTGATTCTACTGATAACATTAGAGCTCTTGAAAGAATAAAAAAAATACTTGAGCCTTTAGGTTTTAAACATATAACTATAACGACTGCGCAGAAGCATGACAAAATGATAGCTTTTACATCACAGATGGCACATATTGTATCTAATGCATACATAAAAAGCCCTACTGCAAAAGCTCATAAAGGGTTTTCTGCAGGAAGTTATAAAGACCTTACAAGAGTAGCATATTTGAACGAAAACATGTGGACCGAACTTTTTCTTGAAAACAAAGATAACCTTGCAAATGAGCTGAATCTTTTAATTGAACAATTATATGAATACAAAAAGGCTATTGAAAATAATGATGATATGAAATTAAAAGAATTGTTAGAACAGGGAAAAGAATGCAAGGAGGAGGTTGATGGCCGATGAAAAGGGTTATTGTTAAAAGTTCAAAGAAGTATTCAATAATAATTGGAAAAGGATTACTTGAAAACATTTCTGACCATATCCTGCCTATATTAAAAGGTAATAATGTGTATATCATTACTGATGATATTGTTGAAAGCTTATACATTTCTCAATTAACAAAAAGTCTCCAAAGGAATAATCTTGTAGTTCATAAATATGTCTTTCCAAATGGGGAGAAATCAAAAAATGCAAACAACTATATAGATATACTAAATGACATGGCCCAAAAAGGGATTTCAAGATCAGATACCGTAATTGCGTTTGGCGGAGGTGTTCCTGGTGATCTTGGCGGGTTTGTTGCAGCAACATATCTTAGAGGAATTAAACTTATACAGATACCTACCACTTTGTTATCAGCAGTTGACTCTTCTGTTGGAGGAAAAACAGCAATTGATCTTGATAAAGGTAAAAACATGGCAGGTGTTTTTTATCAGCCTGATTTGGTTATCTGTGATTTATCTTCATTGAACACATTATCTGATGAAACTTTGAAAGATGGATGTGCTGAAGTAATTAAATATGGAATATTGTCAGGAGATTTGCTCTTTAATCAATTAAAAAAACCCATAATGAAACATATTGAGAGTATAGTATATCAGTGTGTAAAATATAAAAGAGATATTGTTCAAAAAGATGAACATGACCAGGATTTGCGTCAGTTGTTAAACCTCGGTCATACTATAGGTCATGCAATTGAACTATTAAGCGGATATAAAGTTACACATGGGCAGGCTGTAGCTAAAGGAATTTCTGTAATATCAAGAATATCATACAACCTGAGTTTATGTGCAAAACATACCGTAGATGAAATAGATAATATTTTAACTGGATATGGTTTTGACTTAAATCCTATGTATAGCCCCTCAGATTTGGCTTCTGCAATTATTATGGATAAAAAAAGAAGCAATGATTCAATAAATCTTATATTAGTAGAAGATATTGGAAAGTGTATTATAAGAAAGACCATGATGAATGAACTTGAGGACATGATAAAAAAAGCTATAACGAAGGTACCATTATGAATATTTCCTTGACAATAAATAATCCTACTGGTGAAATAAACGCAATAGCATCTAAATCATATGCTCACAGACACTTGATATGTTCAGCATTGTCAGACAAGCCTAACTATTTAAAAATTAACCAGTCTTCTCAGGATATTGAAGCAACAATCAACTGCCTAAATGCCCTTGGAGCAACTATTGTAAAAAACGATAATGGGATTACGATTTCTCCAATAAGTAAGATAATAAAAAATGCTTGCCTTGATTGTAATGAATCCGGTTCAACTTTCAGATTTATGCTTCCTATTTCTTGTGCTTTAAATTCTGAATCAGTCTTTCAAATGAAACCAGGACTTGCAAGAAGACCTATTACAAATTTGTATTTACAGCTTAAAAGTAAAGGATGCATCTTATCAGAAGAAGGTTCTGTACCTTTTTATGCAAATGGCCAATTGCAAGGCGGTGATTTCTCCCTCCCTGGAAATATTTCATCCCAATTCATTACAGGTCTTTTGATGGCTTTACCTTTATTAAATTTAAAAAGCACAATAACATTAACATCGGACCTTGAGTCTTCCGGTTATGTAGATATTACAATTGATGTATTAAAGAACTATGGTGTTAATATTGAGAAGAAATT
>JAQVAJ010000211.1 GCA_028690885.1 Clostridia bacterium | reverse complement strand
TTTATTGTCTTTTATTGAGTCTTTTGATAATCTACGTAATACTGCTCTTGATCTTGCCATTACTTCCTGGGGGGAGAAAGGTTTTACGATGTAGTCATCTGCGCCTATATCCAGACCCATTATTTTTTCAAAGTCCTCTCCCCTTGCAGTAATCATAATAATTGGTACATCAGAAGTTTTTCGAATCTCTCTAACCACTTCAAATCCATCCATTTTAGGCATCATTACATCTAAAAGCAATAAATCATAATTACTATTTTTGAATTTTTCCAGCACTTGAGTCCCGTCATAAACAACTGTGACAGAATACCCTTCTTTCTTAGCGTATTCCTCTAAAATTGAAGTGATTTGTTTGTTATCATCAGCAATTAGTATTTGTGTCATACCTAGCCTCCATTTATATATTTAATTATACCATTTAATGTATATTCATTTGTGACAAATATATGGCACAAAAAATTTAGTATTCACAAAAGATGCTAACATTTGACACACTTTTGACACACACAGCATATATCATATAGTTGCAGGTAAGATGAACTGCAGAAGTAAAAAAGAAAAAGGAGGTCAATAAAATGACTAAGATAAAAAAAATATTCATAATCGGGCTAGTAATTCTCTCATTAAGCGCAATTTCGGTAACATCATTTGCAGCTACAGAGTATAAAAACCCAGCAGAGGTTTACTCTGCATTAACAGAAACTCCTGTGGAAGATGCGCTCGCTTTAAGACAGACATCTGGAATGACTTTTGGACAACTTGCTTTAGAAGCAGGAAAATCAGAAGATTTCAAAGCTTTGGTTTTTGAAATGAAGAAACAGATTCTGGCTGACAAAGTAGAAGCTGGTGTAATTACACAAGAAAAGGCTGATGAAGTATTAGCTATACTTGAAGCTCATATAGCTGATTGTGATGGAACAGGCTTTGAAGGCGCAAAAGCAGGAATCGGAATTGGATTTGGAACTGGAACAATGCAGAAACAAGGCAACAGCCTTTCAAGAGGTGGCCAGGGTGGAATGCAAAGAGGTTCAGGACAAAGACAGAATCTTAGAAACGGATCATGTCTTGGCAACTAACAACTAAACCGGATAATTAATCCAAACAAAGAATGCGCATCCATCAACCATGGGTGCGTTTCTTTTATTCGACTATAAGTAAAATACTTTATGACAAATTTTAGTATCAAACTATTGACATATTCACCAAATTTATATATATTTCTATTTAATGCGTGATATAATTGACGTATATTAAGATACCTTTACTGTTTTACTGCTGTATACAGCAGGTGGTTTTAGACCTTTAGATGAATTACTTAATGAAGCCGTACTTCATTCGGGTTGAAGTTTTCTACATATATTGGTAGCGGTTAACACAGAAAGGAGTAAATTGGATAATACAACTTTATATAGAAAAAAGAAGATACCGATTAAACGAATAGTCATATATATATATGTGATTATTGTTGTAGTAGTATTATCCATAATTGCATATAGCTTATTCAGTGGATTATCTAAAACAGCAAACAAGGAGGCACAAAGAGCCTCATATGAACTGAATGCCAGCATTTATAATGAAATTTATAACTACATTGACTTTTCAGAACACATAAATCATGTATATGGTGATCTTGTTTCCAATAATCTTATAAACTTTTCCGATAAAGATACTAGAGAGACTCTTATTATGAGTTTTATGAACAATCACAGCTTAAATATATCTGTATTCGCATATATAAATGAGAACAATCAGTTTTACGGAGGAATAAGAAGAGATTCTGATACACTAGAAATATATACCTTAGACCAGACAACCAACTGGCAGTTCTCTGTTCAAAATGTGAATGATGAAAATAAAGATATAATTATTGGAAGCGATCTCATTGATTTCAAAACCGAGAACTGGTACGAATTAGCAAAACAAACAAACGAAAACATAATACTGCCAGTATATTACAACGAACATATTTCAATGCATACTATACGCTCAGTATTTCCAATAAATGATGACAATAATGTATTTCAAGGAGTCATATATCTTGAAATCAATTTAGATAACATGCAACAGATAATCGAGTCACTTATTGAAGACGACAATTATAGCGCTTACATAATTGACAAAAACACAAACACAGTCGTTATCTCCACTAATGAGTTATATCCGTTAGGATATAATATAAACGAAACTGATGATTTCTTGGAATATCAGCAATATTTTGATACCTCAGATAAATCATTTTCAAAAGGAGGATTCATTCAGGGCAGTTATCATACATTAGAAGAATACAAAAACGATGATATAAACTGGGTCATAATGACATCAGTACCCAATAGACTCTTTTTGGAAGGTTTTAGTGATAATGTAAGTATATTTTCCCTTCTTACAGTAGTGGTCGTTGCAATATCTTTTCTTCTGCTTCATATAATATCCGATAAACTAGTCAGGCCACTTAACAATCTTGTTAAGGCTGCCGAGGAAATCTCTGCAGGAAAACTTGATATAGACATACCAATTACACGTAATGATGAGATTGGAATACTATCTATTGCATTTAATAAAATGGCTTCCCGAATAAGTAGTCTTTTTGAAAATCTAGAAAATAAGGTTGAGGAAAGAACAAACAGTTTAAATGAAGCTAAAGAAAAATTACAAATTATTCTTGATTCTACTGCTGAAGCAATTTATGGCGTGGATCTTGATGGAATATGTACTTTCTGCAATAAAAGCTGCTTAAAAATTTTGGGATATACCAACGAAGACCAGCTTTTAGGAAAAAGAATTCACAATATGCTTTTTAATCCTGATGATGAAAAACACAGCAACTGCAGAGTTGTAGACGAAATGAAAAAGGGATTGGTTATTAACGAGGAAGATGAAGAATACTTAAAAGCTGATGGTACTAAAATTTTTGTTGAATATCATTCATATCCGCAATATAAAGATAGTGAAGTAATCGGAGCAGTTGTTACCTTTCTTGATGTAACTGAAAAAAGAAAGAGTACAGAAAAAATACGTTATCTTAGTTATCATGATGTTCTTACTGGTTTACCGAACAGAAGAAGTTATGAGGAATTTATCAAAAAAACTGATAAACACAAAAATATTCCATATTCTGTTATTTTTGCAGATATAAACGGGCTTAAGATGACTAATGACATATTCGGACATAGCATTGGTGATGATTTAATCATTAAGGCTTCTGAAATAATAAAAAAGTGTGCTGGGAAAAACAACTTTGTTGCAAGAATTGGTGGGGATGAATTTATTGTTCTATTACCAAAGACAGATTATGAAAAAGCTTCTGAAATAACAGCTAAAATCAAAGATATGATCAGCGAAACAAAAATCGTTGCTATAATGTGCAGTATTTCTTTAGGTTGTGATACCAAGTATGATGACAAGACAAATCTTGAACAGGTGGTAAATTCAGCTGAAAATAAGATGTACAGGCAAAAAGTAATGAATAGAAAAACAGTAAATTCAAATATAATAAATACTATAGTCAGTACTCTTCATGAAAGAAGCCCAAGAGAGCTCACACACTCAAACAATGTTTCATCACTTGCAGCAAAAATCGCAAAAGCAATGAATCTTTCAGAAACTGAAGTTAGAAAAATTGAGATGGCTGGATATCTTCATGATATCGGTAAAATAGTGTTAAATAATGACATCTTAAAAAAAGACATATATTCTGATGAAGAACGAGAAGAATTTCATTTACATCCTGTACATGGTTACAGAATACTTAATTTATTCGATGATACTCTCGACATAGCCGAAGGCGTATATTCCCATCATGAGAAATGGAATGGCAAGGGATATCCAAAAGGACTTAAGGGTTCTGAAATCCCATTAATAGCAAGAATTATTGCTGTTGCTGAAGCATATGATGCATTAATTAACAGTAAAACGGTAAAACCTATTTCCAAAAAACAGGCTTTGGATAACATAAAATCTATGGCAGGCGTTATGTTAGATCCTAATATAGTCAATCTTTTTGTTGATATAATGTCTGATAACGTATAATATTTATATATGTTACTAGGGGCAAATTTTTAAAAATGAATAAAAATAATTCTATGTCAAGATTTTTA
>JAQVAJ010000210.1 GCA_028690885.1 Clostridia bacterium | reverse complement strand
TATCCTGTTCATATGAATAGATGTATCCGTTTATTGCTCCTATAAATCTTATTACATTTGGAGGACAGCATGAACAACTGAATACTTCCTTTCTCTGTGTTATTGGATTTCTTTCAGTAAAAGTTGTTGATACATTCCTTTTATTCAAAACAGGCTGTATTTCCAAGGGATTCTCATAAAAGAAAGCCTTACCGTCAAGAGATATCCCAGAAAGCATCCCATTATACATAACTCTTTCAACAGTATCTGCATATACCGAATTCTTTTCAAGTAAAAGCATTCTCTGAGCAAAGAAAGCTAAAGCGATGGCAGCACATGTCTCAGCATATCCTTTTGAATTTGGAAGATCGTAATCAAGCGTGAAGGCCTCTCCCAAATGTGATGATCCGGTTCCTCCGGTTATGTACATTCTTTTATTAACAATATTTGAAAATATTGTCTTACATGCTTCAAACAGTTCTGTATCATTGTATTTTACTGCAATATCAGCCATTCCTGAGTAAAGATAACTCGCTCTTACAGAATGTCCTTCTGCAGTTTTCTGCTGCCTTACAGGAAGGTGATCCTGAATATTGTAGTGATTATACTTTTCAAGTATATATGGTTCCTCTATAGTTCCTCTTGTATCAATAAAGTATTTCGATAGTTCAAGATATTTCTTATTTTCAGTAACGTCATATAGCTTAACAAGAGCAAGTTCTATCTCTTCATGCCCTGGAGTTTTAAATGCAGCTAAATCCTCGATTACAAATACCTTATATATATAGTCAGCATAATCCTGCATTAGTTTCAGAAATTTGTCTTTGCCCGTCGCTTTATAATACTCAACTGCTGCTTCCATAAGATGGCCTGCACAATACAACTCATGATCTTCTCTGTTTTTCCATCTTTCTTCAGGTTTTCTAAGAAAATGCGAATTGAAATATCCATCTTCAGACCTGTTTTTCTCTATAAGATCAATCAAATGGTCTATGAACTTTTCCAGTTCAGTATTTCGTTCTTTGTATAAGGTAAAAGAAACGCCTTCTATCCACTTAGCTACGTCAGAATCATAAAATATATGCGGTATTTTTTCATTATCAAAGTCAAGAGCATCAAATCTTCCGGTTTCTAAAAACCTGTTCTGAACGGCTTTAATGGTAACCTGTTTATTTATATTCTGGCGCTTATACCAGAACCCTTCTTTAATATTAATGTGTTTGGTTTCAATATGCATTCTTCTCTCCTTGAGGTACTTTATGCAAATATTCTAACATATTTTATGGATGGCTATTGCTGCATATAGAACATATTTGCCTTAAAAGTAAATTCATATTCAAATGCTGCATCAGATAAACTAACTATCTTAAAGTAATATGTTCCTTCTTCAATTTCAAACATATTTGAAAGGTCTGCTGTCTTTACTGAATATATAGGTTCTGCTCTTAAGCCATAGTTTAATAGATCAATCTCTCTATATACAAATACGCCTATTATATTCTTAGCCATGAATGTATTAGGTATTTTATAAGAGAAACTCATGTTATTCATACCTTTATTTTCCATCTTGAACCAATCAACATCATTCGAAGCTGAAATAGTAAATTTTATATCCTTATTTCTTTCAATTAAAACCGCATCCTGCCATGTATCATTATTTTCATATGCATCAGAATTTGATAATGAGTATGTAATGTAAGTTATATCAAGTATCGGCTTATCTGAACTTAATTTAATATAGTAAGCTCCGGCCTTTTCAAATTTACAAGTAATACTTTCATCATAAATACTTGAAGTGAATAAAGGATTTGCATATTCATCATATTTGTTCAATTCATCTTTACTGTAAATCTGAACCTCTGCATATCTGTTATACTTAGCTTCAATTATGTATTCCAAAACATCACCGTCATTTTGTATTTCTATTTCAAACCAGTCCTCATCATTTTGTCCTGATAGCGTAAAACCTGTTTTTACACCCTGTTCTAATATAGTTGCTTTTTCTGCACTGTTATTTGGCTCATTTCTGTCTGAGTCTATAAGAGAATAGTACAAAGTACATTCGTCTGATATTATGGTATCTGATGTTATTTTCATGTAATATTTTCCTGGATCATTAAGCAAATATATATATGGTGCATGTTTACTGTTAAAACTAAACAATGGTATAGCTTCTCCATACGACTGCATATCGTTTAAGCTGTAAAAGGAGACATCAACAGACGCGCCCGTTTTTGATATGCTTGTATCAATCCTTATAGCCTGATTGCTTTTAGTTATGTCAATCGCAAACCAGTCTTCATCGTTTAGTGCAGGTAATGTGAAACTTGTTTCACGCAGACTTGTGATATTATGTGCTTCACTGTAAGAGTTATTTGGTTCATTTTTGTCAGCACCAATAATACTATAGCTCAAGTCTATAGGTGTTTTGATAACACTTTTGTCTTCTGTAAATATTTTTAAATAGTACACCGAAGCTTCTTCAAGATATATATATGTATAACCTGAACCAGAGGATTTATATTCTGGTGATGCGGTTTCTCTGTATGTCATAATCTTTTCATTTGAATACCACCAGCAGTTTAGTTTTTGTGCAGCAGTAGAAGGATTAATTAATGATAACCTGACTGTTTGTCCGGGTTTATCTGTTTTTATCATAAACCAGTCTATATCATTAGATGCAGATATAGTCAGAGTTTTGGACATATCAGGTTCAAGCATAACCGCTTTATCGAAAACATCATTATTCTCCATAGCATCTGGCTCTATAATATCAGCTATAAAAGTTATTTTATTCATTATTGAACCTTGCACAGGAGGTACTATTTTTAAGTAATATGTTGTAGATTCTTCTGATTTATATGTAAAATACTTGTTAAATTCATCAGAATAGAATGTATTCTGAGCGCTATCCTCGTATTTCTTTAAATCTTCCTCTTTATATACAAATACCTGAGCTTTACTGCTTGTTGCTATTTCATTTTTTAAAATGTACTGATATGACTGATCATTCTTTAGAAGTGTTATTTTAAACCAGTCAGTATCATTTGCAGCAGAGATATCAATATCATATTCCTTTCCTTGCGTTATGCTAACTGCTTTTTGCCAGGTGTCATTATCTTCATATACATCATTTGTAACTAGTGTATACCCAAACTTCAATTCATTCCCAACTGCACTATTTCCTATTATGGATATCTTAATATAATATGTTCCTGTTTCTTTAATCTTATATGTAGCTGATTTATTTAGAGAATAAAGGTTCATAAGCCTTGTAGCATTATTACCGTATTCATCAATATCCTCTTTTAAATAAAGTGATGCAATTACTCCTGTGACAGACTCATCATCACAACTTATCGAAAATGATAATGACTTTCCTAAAGTTGATACATCCAGAGCATACCACCTTTCTGTAAAGGAGCTATTAAAAATCACTGAATAAGTTCTGTCATTATAAATCCGTAAAGCATTATCCCAGGCTCCTTTAATCATCGTCTGTTGGTCAGATATTTCTACTTCGGCTTCATTTGTCTGATACCTCATCTGATGTGTCACTACATCATGACTCGTATTAACCTGCCCTTTTAATACTGCAACACAAAAAGCAAGGACTACTATTAGAACTGTGATGGAAACAATATGCCTCTTCATTATAAACCTCCGTTTTGTACTAATTAAGAATATAGCAATATAAAAGCTTTGTAAATATATCTTTACTTATTGATTAGTATATTCATACAAGATATTAAAAATGTCATATACTTACACATCATTTTAATTAATTACTAAGTTTCCAGTGCTATTGTTTTAAATTAGCACTTTTTATGCTAACATATCACTAGGAGGGAAAATGAGAACTGTCCTTATAACCGGTGCATCAAGAGGTATCGGGCAACAAGCGGCTTTTGATTTTTTAGAAGCAGGATACAATGTTGTGGTAAATTACAATCAAACATATATCAATGAAGCAGATTATCTGCCTTACAAAGATCATGTCATATTTATAAAAGCTGACATTGCAGATTACTCTCAGGTACAAAAAATGTTTGTGGATGCTAGTAATCAATTTGGTAACATTGATGTAGTTATAAATAATGCAGCAGTAACTTATC
>JAQVAJ010000209.1 GCA_028690885.1 Clostridia bacterium | reverse complement strand
CCGGCTGTCCGTCTGGCCTTAGCTCCTTATATAAGAAGCGGTCAAGAAGTTCATGTAGTCTGCTAAATAACCGACTCAGAAACCGATGTAAATATAACATTATGCTATGGTTATGTCAATAAAAAATTTTTTGAATGTTTTCGATGCTATTGTCTAAAAAATGTTGTATACTTTTATACATGAGAGACTTTCTTTCCTTTCAATATTTTTTACAAATACTATTTTAACAGAAAGATTCGTCTCTCTCTCTTTTTATTCCTTTCCCTACAGTAACTTTACTCTAACTATATACATCACTGACAGCCTATTTATATAATACACAAAAAATCTTTAAAGAGAAAGGAGAACAGAAAGATATCTGTTCTCCCTGCATATAAACGGGGCAGTTTATATGGGAATTGAGCTTTTTTATGTTATATAACAAATAATATCGTTATCAGTAAACCAAATACTATTGTCATAATTACAGAAAGTATAATTGCTGTAGTCTTTATGCTTATTGCTTTATTTGACATTTAATTACCTCCTGTATAGATTACTTTCATAACCTTCTAGTACATATATACGAAGGTCTTTACATATATTCTGGGGTAGAGTTGAAAATTATTAAAAAAAACAGACCAGTTCTTGGTCTGATCTGTTTTCTAAACGAGAGGATAGATTGATTGATATTGGTTTAACTCTCGTTTTTAATGAATTTAGACTTCCCTGCCTTTAACTCATTAACCATAGTACATAATACGAACAGTATCATTTAATTTTTGGGGTAGGAAATAAAAAAATAAAAAAAAAGACCAGAAAATTCCTGGTCCTGCTTTTTTTCACTATTTTACTAATATCATCCCCTGCCGGATTTACCCTGTCCTGGAGTTTCTTCAGGTCCGCCTGGAGTGTTATCTGGTTTGCCAGATTCAGACATATCTTCATCCTCTTCTGATTCAATTTCTTCTTCAGTTTCCTCTATTTCCTGTTCATCTTCTAAGTCGTCTGCATTAGGAGTTTCCTCTGGCTTTCCTGGTGTGTCTTCAGGCTTATTTTCCTGGCCTGGAGTTTCCTCAGGCTTTCCTGGTGTGTCTTCAGGTTTGTTTTCCTGTCCTGGAGTTTCCTCAGGCTTTCCTGGTGTATCTTCAGGCTTGTTGTCCTGTCCTGGAGTTTCCTCAGGTTTTCCTGGTGTGTCTTCAGGCTTGTTGTTTCCTTTATTCTCATTTGTTTTTGCTACAATGTCTTTAACTGACATCTCCAGCCACTCTTGCTTATTTATATTTTCTGGATCATCAGAACTTTCAATAAGCTTTTCCACTAAAACAAGTTTGCCTGGTGTTACGCCGAGTTCTCTGGCTTCTTCCACCCTTTCTAACCCAACTGCTTCTCCATATACTATAGCTGAAGAATTATTCTTTTCAACAGCAGCTTTTACTGATTCTTGAAGTTTAGCTGCCAATTCTATTGCATTATTACTGTTTTGTGCTGCAGTTGATATCATAACCCCAGCATCTTCTCCAGATAGATATCCTTCCACAACCGCCTCTTCTATAGTCATATTTAATGCTTCTTCTATTCTTTTGTTCTTTAAGTCTTTTATATTTAATTGTTCAAGCAATCTTATTCCGTCTTCATTTACTCCCTCAGCATCGATAACTCTGTTAAACATATTAACAGAATATTCCACTGATGGATTTATATCTATACTTACATATTTAGTAGGTAAATAGTATGAAGATGTACCTAGTCCTATTGAAAACAGCAAACTTGCTGCTGCAAGAGCAATTGTTGCTTTAATACTCATTATTTTTGTTGTCATTCCTGCATCGACCTCCTGTCCTATTGAATAGTTCCTATTGCGAACCTTTATGATGCTTCCGTCATCACTTAACATCGCGGCAGTATTCTTCCTTATATCCACTATAACAGCTCTCATATCATTTACCTCCTTTCGTTCCTAATATATGATACATACTCAGCTAAATACGGATAATCATCAGATAATAGCTTTGTAGCCGCTATTATATACATACGATGACGCTCTAAAATTTTTCGGGGTACCTGTATATGCATAAGTATTTTTTTAATTGGAAGTTGTCTTTTTTCATTTATTTCATTATATATTTCCGGATTGTCTAAAATATAGTTAACAACTAAAGCACATGCTTTCTTTGTCTTTGAAGACTTAGGTGAACTTTCAGCCAGAGAATAGAAAGAAAAACCAAACTTTGCAAACTCTTCATTAGCAGCAGAAATTTCGTATTTTAACGACTCATCTCTGCTTACAGCAAGTTTCTCGGATAACTGTGATTTTATTTGAAGATTCTCATCATCTTCTTCAGGCTCTATGTCGTAAACTGACGGATCAACTGATATTTCATTGTTATATTTTTTTTCTGTCCTATAGTAATCGATTAATTTTCTGGTTATAAGCAATTTCGAGTAAGCATAAAAAGAACCTTTTTCTTGTTCATAAGTTTTAACTGCATCAGAAAATGCAATAATGGAAACAGACCATTCATCATCATGTTCCGATATAAACTTTTTTGTTACCTCATAAGCGCATTTTATGATAAAGCCTTTGTTTTTTATTAGTAGTTCTTCAAAAACCTTCTCATCTTTTGCTGCCTGTAACGCTAAATCATCGATTGTATTCATACAATCCTCCATCGCTTTACAATCATATTATACATAAATAGTTATATACTTTCATTGATTTGATATTTTTATTTGATCAAAAAAAATTCTGCTAAAAATCAATATTGTATTTTGCTCAGTGATATAGTATAAAGAATATTACTTATGCTTTTTTTCTTACTGCTCAAAACGGGCTGATGTAAGTTAAGAATCATTTGCGGATAACATGATAAGGTTTATGCGCACTTTAGGTATCTAATTACCATAAATCAATAGAATGTTTTGATAAATTTATAGCGAACCGGTATTTTGGCTTAATATGCCTAAAAACAACCAAAAATCGGAATTGATATAACTCTTAACAAGAAGTACAATTCATTAAACTTAATTACTTTGGAGGATAGGAACTTTTGATGGTAGAACTAAGAAAGATAACATGGGAAAATTTTAACGATTGTCTTTCACTTGATGTAACAGATGATCAGAAAAATTTCATAGACAGTAATGTATATGCACTTGCACAGGCATATATAGCTGCTACCAATGACAAATTCCCTCCAATCGCTTACGCTATATATAACGGTCAGACAGTAATTGGACTAGTTATACTAGTACATAAATATGCTAAAGACAGTAAGTATTATCATGAAAACTGTTATGAAGTAGTCAGTTTTATGATTGGAAAACAGTTTCAAGGAAAAGGTTACGGGAAAGAAGCTTTTGCAAGAGTTATAGATATTATCAAGACATTTCCAGAAGGAAAGGCAAAATCGGTCTGTCTTTCATATGACCCTATGAATGAAACAGCACGACGATTGTATGCATCATACGGATTTATTGAAACAGGTTCAGTAAATGACATTGGTGAAGTAGTAGCAAAGCTAATGATAAATAAATAGATTTTTTTACAAAGACGGCTCAAAGGCCGGTTTTTTACGATTATCACATTGACATATATCGATACAAAACATAAAATTAGTTATGAACATGGATATAATCGAGGTATTGATATGAAAAAAAAATACACACATGAAACCGCTATCTTCAAAGCTTTGAGTGATGAAAACAGGCTGGAGATAATCGAACTGCTTTCAAATGGTGAAAAATGCGGATGTGTTTTATTGGAAAAACTGGACATTCAGCAACCAACTTTATCACATCACATGAAGATTCTTTGCGAAACAGGCCTTGTAAATAGGTATAAAGCTGGAAAATGGATTCACTATTCCCTATCTGAAAGTGCAGCAGAAACTATAAAAAGATTAGCCAGACTTTTTGATGTAGCAGTAGAAAAAAACGTGCACAATAGCATGTGTAAGGAATGTGATACAGAATAAAACATAAGGAGTGGTATATGGCACAATATAGAATATTGAAAGATGCTAAGAAAGCAGCAAAACAGTTAGAAGAAGAAATAATTTCATTCGGTAAAGAGATATTAACCAAGTCAATGCCGGATTTAGATAAAATTAAAAGTT
>JAQVAJ010000208.1 GCA_028690885.1 Clostridia bacterium | reverse complement strand
AATATCGCCAAAAAGCTGAAGAGATGGGTTTTACTATTGATGAAATACTAATAATCGCCTCATTACTGGAAAAAGAAGCTTCATCAATGGATGAGAGAGCAATGATTGCAGGAGTTATATATAACAGACTTAAATCAGAAGACCCTACAATGAATTATCTGCAGATTGATGCTACTATTCAGTATCTGTATATAAATGAAACAGGAGCTGTAAAAGAATTCCTTACAAATGAAGATCATGATATCATGAATAATTACAATACATATATGTACAAAGGTCTGCCACCAGGACCAATATGTAATCCTTCATTGTCAGCTATTGCAGCTGCTTTGTATCCTGAAACTCATTACTATTACTATTATGTTGCTAAGAATGATGGTACTGATGCACATGCTTATGCTACTACATTAGCTCAGCATAATTACAATGTATCGTTATACTCAAAATAACATGGAAAAGCGTTTTAATATTGTAAATATCGATGTTGAAGAATATATCCAAAGCACATTAAAACCTTTAGAAGGTTTTTTAAAGGAAATGTCTGAGCACGCTAAAAAAAATAATATACCGGTTGCAAAGCTAGAAACTATACGGGCTCTTGAGGTTATATTCAATCTAAAAAAACCAAAAGCGGTTCTAGAGCTAGGCTGTGCAATTGGATTTACAAGTATATTTTTTGCTGGATATTTAGACAAATCTGGTTATATTGATACTGTAGAAAATGACCCTGATATGGTTAAAATAGCAAAAAGCAACATAAAAAATAGTGGTTTTGAAAAAACAATTAATATTATTTATGCTGAAGCTTATGACTATCTAATGAACATAGATAAGAAGTATGATATTATATTTATTGATGCTGCAAAAGGACAATATGAAAAATATTTTGATATTTGTTCAAATCTTCTGAATGAAAAAGGAGTAATAATTGCAGATAATGTTCTTTATCGGGGGATGGTAGCTAAAAAAGACAAGATTCCGCACAGACAAGCTACATTGGTGGAAAGATTAAGAAGCTTTCTCGATAAGATAACCAAAGATGAAAGGTTTGATACATCGATATTATCCATAGCGGACGGATTGTCGATATCGGTTAAGAAATGAAAAAAATAGAACTTCTGGCTCCTGCAGGTAATATTGAAAAACTTAGATTTGCATTTGCTTATGGTGCAGATGCCGCATATCTTGGATTAAACAGATTCAGTTTAAGAGATAAAGCTGACAATTTCTCCTATGATGATTTGGAAAAAGCAATATTATATGCTAAAGAGCTAAATAAGAAAATTTATGTTACTCTTAATATACTTCCAAAAAACAAAGATATTGAAGACATTGCAAAAACTATGTCAGAATTAACTCAATTTAAACCGGATGCTTTGATTATTGCAGATATAGGTCTTATTGAGATGGCTAAAAAATATGCGAAAGGTATAGATATACATGTAAGTACACAGGCAAATATATTGAATGTTGAAAGTGCTAAAGTTTTTTGTAAACTTGGAGCAAAAAGGCTGATTCTTGCCAGAGAATTGTCTTTGGATGATGTAGGAAGAATTAAAGATGCAGTTGGAAAAGAACATGAGATAGAGATTTTCATACATGGAGCAATGTGCGTATCCTATTCAGGCAGATGTCTTTTAAGTTCATATATGGCAGGAAGAGATGCTAATCAGGGTGACTGTGCACAGCCTTGCAGATGGAAATATGCATTAATGGAAGAAAAAAGACCAGGTCAGTATTTTGAGGTTTATGAAGATAATTCAGGATCATATATATTAAATTCGAAAGACTTAAATCTCATAAAACATATACCTCAGTTACTTGAGAGTAAAGCTGATAGTTTCAAAATTGAAGGAAGAATGAAGAGTTCATTTTATGTAGCGACAGTATGTAAAGCTTATAGATCTGCTTTTGATGATTATTTAGAAAATCCTGAAAAATATTATTCAAATATTGAGTACTATAACCAGATAGTCAGCATGCCTAGCCACAGGCAGTTTACTACTGCATATAACATAAATGATGAAAAGGATTACATACAAAAGACCAAAGATTCAATGATTTATTCAGATTCCAGTTACATCAGAAGTCATACATATACAGGATTAGTGCAAAACTATGATGAAAAGACATTTTTAGCAAAAGTGTATGAGATTAATCCAGTATTCATTAATGATGAGATTATTCTTATGTCTCCTCATTTTAAAAATTACAGACAGACTGTAAGTATGCTTTATGATAAAGATATGAATCCTATTGATAAAGCAAACCATCCTGGTATGGTATATTATATAAAAACAGATATCCCAGTTGAAAAGGATACCATAATAATTAAAGAGGTGAGCAATGAATAAAGTTCTAGGTTTTATTGGAGCTGGAAATATGGGTTCTTCCATTATAAGAGGCATAAAAGAAAGTGGCTCAAAAATCTTAATATACGAGAAATATAGAGATAAGGCTAAGTCTATTATTGACAAGAACACCTTTTTAGCTGATAGTGTTGAAGAGGTTATTACAAAATGTGATATTGTTTTTTTGTGTGTAAAACCTGATGCTATGGAAGAAGTGCTGGACAGTATACTTGATTTGAAAGAAATATCAAATAAACCTTTATACATTACGATTGCAGCAGGAAAACTAATTAATTTTTATGAGAATAAAATAAAAGAAGGTAGATTTATTCGTGTGATGCCTAATATGCCTGCTTCAATTAAAAAAGGCATGTCATCAATTTGTAAAGGTAATTATGTATCAAAAGAAGAATTAGACGAAGCTGTGGATCTTCTTGATTTTGTTGGAAAAACAATTGTTGTTCAAAACGAATCTGATATGAATATAACCACAGCAGTTGCAGGGTCTGGTCCTGCATTTGTATTTATGTTTATAAAAGCGCTTGAAGATATTGCAATAAAGTATAATATATCAAGGGATGATGCCAGGATAATGGCTTGTCAGATGGTTCTAGGTTCAGCTGAATATGCGCTTAATCAGAAAGATAGTCTGGAAGATTTGATTAAAAGTATCTGTTCTCCTAATGGTACTACAATAGAGGGAGTTAATGTTTTAAATTCAGAGAATTTTGAACTAATTGTTCAAAAAGCAGTATTAGCAGCAAAAAACAGATCCGCACAGATGAGTAAAGATGAAAAATCATGTACTAATGTTGAAATTTATACCGATGGAGCTTGTATTAACAACCCTGGACCCGGCGGTTATGCTGCTATACTTATTCATAATGGAATAGAAAAAGAAATTACAGGTTATAAAGAAGAGGCAACAAACAACGAAATGGAGCTTATGGCGGCAGTACAAGGCTTAATGCAGCTTAATAAGTCTTGCGAAGTTAAATTATACTCTGATTCTGCTTATCTTATAAACGCATTTAATCAAAAATGGATTGATTCATGGAAAAATAATGGATGGACAAGAGGAAGGAATGAGGAAATAAAAAATTTACAGTTATGGAAATTGCTTTATGAAATGAATATTAAACATTCAATAACATGGATTAAGGTAAAAGGTCATTCTGATAACGAGTATAATAATAGATGCGATAAACTTGCTAATAAAGCAATTAAGGAAAATAAAATTTAATGTCGAAGAAATATCTTCTTGAAAATACATCTGCTGAAGCAATTTTTTTGTATTCCTTGTTCAAAACACTTTTTGAGAGGAATATTAATCCAAGTAAGAAACCTGTTTCAAAGAACAGACTAATTAAAATGTCTTCGTCTTTAACATATGCAGCAAAGCAACGGATTACAGAAAAAAATGCTGAATATTACTTAAAGAGGAATAGACATATGGTATATTCATCAATTCCATATATAAACAGATTAGATATTAGTAATGATTGTCTTGAATCTATTTACAAAAAAATGGCAACATGTGAATTATACCTTTATGATAGATATAAAACAGGAAGTAATGAGTATCCTGATATGTTTGAACTATTTGAAGATAAGAGGAATATTTCTCAGCTTCGCTCAAATACTGTTTTATCTATCTATATGGAACTTTATCTTAAAAAGATGGCTAAAGAGCAGATTATAAGACTTATTCCATCAAATCCCAAAGATGAATTTCCAGAAACCAGAAA
>JAQVAJ010000207.1 GCA_028690885.1 Clostridia bacterium | reverse complement strand
TTATAACTGGAAGATTACAACTTTTGGCATAATCAATAGTATATTTATGTGCTGGATATAGAAATCTGTCATACATATCACAAGATATAAACGGACTGTTTTTAAAACCCATATCTTCATAATACCAAATACCATCAGGATAACCTTCTTTTTCGAAAAGTATCTGCTGAAGCTCCACTGTTAATTTCGCATAAGTCATACACATGTCTTCAACCCATTCAGGATCATCTATCATGCCCATAAGGAAATTAACATGTCCTGTAATTGGATGCATAAGTTCGAAAGCATTTACCCCTGACCAGGCAAAAAACATATTATGCTCTTTAGCATATTGTTTTTTCGACCTGTATTTTTCGAAATTTATTCTTCTGTCTGATGCAAAAAGTAATGGTTTGATTAATTCATCCCACTTAGCCCGTGAATCAATATCAAAACCTATATGTTCTGGTGTTGCATTATGTTTCTTATGTTTTCTTAGTGTAGCATAATTTCCATCTTTTTGTGTTATTGTGTCCTCATCTTCAGAAACTGTCTTATTTACATAATCCAAATCAGCTACCATGTTAAATGCCCAGTATTCGATCATATCAAACCCAAGCTTCTCTTCAATATACTCTGGTATCTGCCAGACTTTGTGGGTGTCTCCCCAAAAATGTTCATAAAGTCCTATTCTGTCGACAGGTTGCCTTTTTAATATTCTTGATATTCTTTCCTGACCTGTTAAATCCATAATCACCTCACCTAACTATTATATCAGCATAAAATAATAATAATAGATTATAAAAATTAATTATAAATAATATTGACAATTTTAATTTTTAAAATATAATTCAGTATATGAACTATTTTTCTTAAAAACTACTTTTGGAGACCAAAATGACGAACTTAAATGACACTCTTTCAAATTCTATTCATAATTTTTATAAAACATTAAGACAAAAAAGAGTTACTAGCGATCTTGTATTTCATGAAACCATCATATTGCGTAATATTCTTAAAATCCAGGATATAAATAAAACACCTATATACCCTTCTGATTTAAGTACCAAACTTAATCTTTCAAGATCATATATAACAGCTGTACTAAATTCCCTAGAATCTAAGGGTTTAGTTATACGCATAATTGATTCCAAAGACAGAAGAAGAATTAAAATTGATGTTACATCTAAAGGACGAGAAATTTTTGATAATATGGCACAAAGAGAACTAGAACAAACTGATATGTTAATTAACGAACTTTCAGAAGAAAAAACAGTTCAGCTTATAAATTTACTAAACCAAGCTACTCAAATATTAACAAAGGAAGAGTGAAAAATGGGAAAGATACTTGCATTCTTAAAGAAAGATTTATGGAAGATAATTATTATATTGTCATTAACTTTTATTCAAGCAATGGCTAATCTATTTCTTCCCAGCTTTATGTCGGATATCGTAAATTTAGGTATACCAAACGGTGATACTGGATATATTCTTGAAATTGGAGGATTTATGCTTGCTATAGCTTTTGGAGGTATTATATGTCAGATTATTGCTCGTTTCATGTCTTCAAAAGTGTCTGCGGGTTTTTCAATGGATTTGAGAAATAACGTTTTTACCAAAGTTGAATCTTTTTCTCTAACAGAATTTGATAAATTTTCTACAGCATCACTAATAACCAGGTGCACAAACGATATTACCCAGATACAGCATTTTCTTGACATGACATTAAGAATGGCTATAACAGCTCCTATGATGGCTATCGGCGGAATTATAATGGCTATAAGGCACGGACAGAGCTTATCATTAATATTAATAGTTTCATGTACAGCAATTATTGCAGTAATGGCTGTTAACTTCTCAATTACAGTTCCTAAATTCAAAATGATACAGACAAATGTTGATAAACTTAATCTTATAACCAGAGAAAATCTCAGTGGAATCAGAGTAATTAGAGCATTTAATGCACAAGCTACGCAAGACAAAAAGTTTGATAAAGCCAATCAAGATCTGACACATCTTCATCTGATAATAGGTAGAATAATGGCAGCATTACAGCCATTGACTATGCTTATTATGAATATAACAACAGTAATTGTGTTGTGGCTGGGTTCAAGACTTGTTCAGTCTTATACAATTCAGGTAGGAGACCTGATGGCATTCATTCAATATGTTATGCAGATAATGTTCAGTTTTCAAATGCTTAGCATGACCTTTATGATTATACCTAGAGCAATGGTATCAGTTAAAAGAATAAATGAGATTCTGGACACAGATCCAGCTATAAAGGATAACAAAGAAGAAGATTTAAAGACTCCTGATAATACTGGAAAAGTTGAATTTCGTAATGTTACTTTTTATTACCCAAATGCTATTGAACCAGCTCTTAAGAATATCTCGTTTGTTTCAAAACCTGGACAAGTTACAGCTATAATAGGATCTACTGGTAGCGGTAAATCGACTTTAGTAAACTTAATACCTCGATTATATGATGTTTCAGATGGTGAGGTATTAGTTGATGATATTAATATTAAAGATTTTTCACAGCATGAGCTTAGAAACCGAATTGGTTATGTTCCTCAAAAAAATATGTTATTTGCAGGAGATATCGAAAGTAATATAGTATTTGACAGAGAAGTTATTGAATCTGAAATAACAGAATCTGCTGAGATATCTCAAGCGATGGAGTTTATTAATGAGAAGGAGCAAGGTTTTCAACACCCAATAGCACAAGCAGGGTCTAATGTATCAGGTGGACAGAAACAAAGATTGGCAATCGCAAGAGCTTTAATAAACTCACCAAAAATATACATATTTGATGATAGTTTTTCCTCACTTGATTTTAAAACAGAATCAAAACTAAGAAATGCTTTGGAACCAAAAGTTAAAAACTCAACCGTAATAATCGTTACTCAACGAGTAAGTACAATAATGGATGCAGATCAGATTATTGTTCTAGATTCTGGTAATATTGTAGGAATAGGCACACATCATTATCTTATAAAAAATAGCAGTGTATATTATGAAATTGCATCATCTCAATTAACAAAGGAGGAATTATCATGACATCACCAAATAATAAGAAAGAAACTCAGAATGATATAAAACCTCCAGTACGCCCTGGAATGAGAGCAGGAGGCGGACCAAGAGCTACAATGCGTCTTGTAGAAAAACCGAAAGATTTCAAAGGTACTATGAAAAGATTAATAAAGTATCTTAAACCTTATTGGCTATTATTAACCATATCAATGATTTTTTCAGCTGCATCAACAATTTTTAATGTATTGTCTCCACGACAAATGGGTCTAATAACAACTGAGCTATATCTTGGGGTAACTCAAAAAGCTGGGCAGATTGATTTTGCATATATCGGAAGGATTATTATATTTCTAATATTTCTATACTTAGCGTATTCCCTTTTCCATGTTATTCAAGGATTTATATCCAACAGTGTTGCTCAAAAGATCGGGTATGAGCTGAGGAAAAATATGGCTGATAAGTTCAATAAACTTCCATTAAGCTATTTTGACACAACTTTACATGGTGATATTTTAAGCAGAGTTACAAATGACATTGATACTATAACAATGACATTTAATCAAAGTTTATCTCAAATTACATCTACTATTACACAGGTATTAGGAGTTTTAGTAATGATGCTTATAATCTCACCTTTAATGACCGGAATATCTGTTTTAATAGTCCCATTAACTTATTTTTTTGTTGCAGCTTTAGTAAAAAAGTCTCAAAAATATTTTAAGGCACAGCAGAAAAATCTTGGTAATTTAAATGGTCATATTGAAGAAATGTTTACAGGTCATATTGTGCTCAAAGTATTCAATGGTGAGAAAAGATCTATTGATGAGTTCAAAAAGCTTAATAACAATTTATATAAAAGTTCATGGAAATCGCAATTTCTCTCTGGGTTAATGATGCCAATAACAGGTTTTATAGGAAATATTGGTTATGTTGCAGTTTGCGTTATGGGAGGTTATCTAGCGGTAAACAATACAATACAGGTTGGTGATATTCAAGCATTTATCAGATATGTTCGACAGTTTAATCATCCAATGAGCCAGACAGCAGGGATTGCTAATACTTTACAATCCACTGCTGCTGCTGC
>JAQVAJ010000206.1 GCA_028690885.1 Clostridia bacterium | reverse complement strand
GGAGGTTCAGATGCATATCATGGATATATTTCAACTGTTGCTGAGTGGGATGCAGATTTATATATTACAGCCAATGATGATTATGCAGGCGCATCTACAACAATTTATCCTGTCAGTCCGACAAATGCCCTATATTGCCAGGTTGACCTCTACATTATCCAGAGAGATCCAGTTACACAGCAGATATCTGCAAAGGATAGTCACATAGTAGCTGACTATGTTGCATATGGCAGTACGGGATTAAGTCCAGATTCCGGGTGTTATATTGTCTCTGCATCAACTTATCATGAAGCTTATTGTTTAGGTGATATTGATAGTACGAATTTGTCTGTAGGACCGTAATTAATATGTAAAGGTATTATACATACCCTATTTCGTATTACTTCTAAAGGAGGTAACAAACTATGAAAAGTAAAACTTTTAAACTGATTGTTATTGTGGCTGTATTTGCATTTATACTGACAGCTTGTGATAATTCTCATACACCAAATCCAACTACGAGCTCATTACCCTCAGAGACTGATGAATCCTCTTCGGAGCCATCTCCCACATTATCAGTGAATCCGGATTTCGAGATAAAGTATGGCAGTGACGGGAATATAGATTATACGGCTACCTGGCCTGGTAAGACAGTACTGGTATGGGCTTATTCGGATTTTAATCAGTTAATATACTACTATATGAATATGATGACTAAGCAGTATGATAATATTGAGAAGTATACAGCTGGTATTACTGATGAGATAATAGCAGAGTATAACAATTACCTTATAGCTCAGGGCTGTGATTATGTAGTGAAATTTATAAATGAAATGACGGTTTTTGATCAAATAAGAAAAGATATTCAAGACAAGAAAATACTTGTACTTGGTCAGCTTTTTACTTATTATCAACCATGGTTAAGACAGCTTAAGCAGAACGATGAACAGGTGGATATTTTATCATGCGGACTTTCCACTGGATACCTGGATTCGGATAAGGATAGCCCGACATTCGGGCAGATGATAAATGTAGTTGAATCCCCTGATATGGATGCTGTTCAGGATGGGCTTGTATCGGAAATAACTGAATATATTACTAATGACAGTGATACAAGACTTTATGATGCATTACCTGAGTATGTATGGAATCTTACTATGATAGATGGCAAGATTTATGGAGCATATAACGACACTTCATATGCGAAACGCTCTCAGGTTAAGTTTAATGAGTCTATAATGCTAGAATTAGGGCTAACAAAGGAAGATGTGGATTCACTGGAAGAAATCAATACTGTTCTTGCTAATGTTTATTCACAGAAAAAAGAAGCAGTAGATAAAAATGAATTCATGCTGATAATTAATAACACATCCCAAAGCTCATACAATTTATATGCTGAAATAGATATAGATGATAATAATATAAGTTATAAGTATGATGACGAAGGTAATGCGTATGCTTTAAACAAATACACAGATGATGAGTATCTTGATTTTATGGAATCCATGGCATTATGGAATTCAAAAGGATACTTTGCAGGCAAGTATTATTATGAAGATTATATAGCAGATGCCGTGAAGGCTATAATAAATTCTGGTAACTGGTTTATGAAACTGGATTATGAAACACTGGATTATTCAAATAAAACTGATGTAGTAAGCATTTACTTGAATGACTGGATATACAATGATAATTTCAATAATATGATTTCCATATCATCGTGGAGTGAGAATAAGGATATGGCATATGATCTATTAAGCAGGGTTTTTACTGACAAGTATTTATCAAACCTTATACGCTATGGCATTAAAGGTAAAAATTATACTATAAGTAACGGTATAGTAAAAATGAATGAATCCAGAAGTGATAATCTAACTGCTCCAAATTACATGATAATTGTAGAACCTTTCAGAGTTGATGACTATTCTGTTGAAGAAAAACTTGAAGTAGTCAGCAATCTTAAACCTCCTGCATACTTAAGATTCAAACCTGATGTTGAAAGCATGGGATACGATGTTGCCAGATTTAATGAATTAATTTCACAGGCAGATGAATTATGGGTTACTAATCCAAATGACTATGCATCAAAACTCAATGTGATTATAGCTGAGTTAAATGAGCTTGGTTATGCAGATTTCATTAATAAGATAAATAACCAGCTAAGCGAATATGTAAGTAGTTTTTCTTATTTGAAAAATAAATAGTATTAAATAAGTAATAATTATTAAAGAAGGGAGTCATAATGAAAACTAGAAAGACAAAGAAGATAATAACAATGGTGCTATTAGTAGCTTTATTGCTTATATCCTCTTTTGCTTATGCGGATACAGATGAGGCAGAGTACAGCTGTATTATTCATTCAACAAAATGGTATGCTCTTATAGATATTTCACAAAATAGTGATTATGCGATTGCATCTACGAAAATTGATATTACGGAAAAAACAAATCTTCTTTATTGTCAGGTAGAACTAAAAATCACACAGCAGAATATCATTACAGGTGAAATATCGGTGAAAGAGAACAGCATTGTGTCTGATTATAGCGCATATGGGAGTTTTGCAATTTTTGCTGACCCTGGGTATATTATAGTGTCTGCAGAAAGTTATCACGAAGTGTACTATAAAGGATTTACAGATAGCATCGAACTGATGTATGAGCCATAGGAATTTGGAGTAAGTTATGAAAGGCAGATCGCTTAAGATAGTCTATATCATAGTAATATTATGTATCTTTTTATCAGCATGCAACAAGAAAGTGACTGATAACTCGAAGGATACTTTATTTATTAACTCATTTAATGCAATAAGCAAAGAAGGAATTTTTTTATCTTACAACGGTGTAATGACATATTATGATTATATAACGGGGAAAGAAACAGTTTTATGCACACGCTTGCAATGTAATCATGAGGTATATGATAAGGATACTAATCCTAATCCAGACTGCCCAGCAGTTTCATCTGACAAATATTCTATCAATTGCGTATTTGTTGCAGACGGAATACTGTATTTTACCACTGAGGGACCTCGGAACAGTGAAAAAGGATTAATGACATCCAAACTGTATAAAGCAGACCTTAATGGAGAGAATAGGGTATATCTTGGAGAAATCGATTATGATTTCCGGGTTTTTAATACCTATATCTATGAAAACCACATATTTGGTATCATTAACAGTATCAAAGTTGCTAGTAATGAGGAAGGGATTGTTAATACAGAATCGACCTTGCAGGCTGTAGCAATAAACCTGAATACATTAGAAACAGTATATCTGTCCGAACCAGACGAAATAACAGATGCTATACAGCCTTATGTATATGATGGCAAACTGTATTGCACATTTAGAAATGCTCATAATGACATGTACGAGATAAGGATATTTTCACTTGAAGATTTTACTTTAATTGATACCATTCAGGTAAAAGGATATTCATATATAAAATACAGTAAGGAATATATGTATTATTCATATTTTAATGAAGGTACAGAAGAGATTAATTTATGCAAAAAAAGTTTGAGGACAGGCAAAGTTACTACTCTTCACATTTTCGACGATTCAGAGAATGTCTCCTGCGGTTTATTTACAGTAACAGGTGATCACATATTTTACAATCTTTTATATTATGATGGTGTAAGTTCAGCAGAAGATAGAGGCACTTATGTTTTTGATATGAAGGATGACAGTATAACCGAGGTTGATTTTTCATATTCAGGAGTATATACCCCCGTATTTGCTGCTGTAGATGACGAGCATATACTGCTTAGATATACAGAGAAGGGTAAGGTAGTATATAGACATATGAAGGCAGTTGATTTTATTAATAAATCTATGGATTTTATTGATATCAGGCCTTCTCAGTAAAAATAAAGAAGAGGCACAATATGGAGCTGGTTATAAAGAATGTATGCAAAAGATATAAGGATGTTAAAGCACTTGATAATTTTTCCATTACATTTACAGAGGGCGTATACGGATTATTAGGTCCGAATGGAGCAGGCAAAACAACTCTTATGAGAATAATTACCGATAGTATGGATGCAGATTCTGGAAGTATTGTATTCAATGGCAAGGATATTAAACAGATGGGAAAAGATTATCGTTCAATATTAGGCTATATGCCGCAAC
>JAQVAJ010000205.1 GCA_028690885.1 Clostridia bacterium | reverse complement strand
TATGCTCTTTGATAGGTATAACTGAAGCCAACTTATCTATTCTTCGAAGTGGTAAAGCAAAGGGTATAAGATTTAATACTGTAAATAAAATATGTCACTACCTCAATTGTGATGTAGGGGATATATTGAAATTTGATGGAAATTTGGAGGACGAATTAGATGAAGAAGAATAAAATACTGATAATATCGCTTTTAATAGCAATAATTATTTCACTTACCGGCTGCCAGCTGGCGATAGAAGATATGCAGGAAAGTGAAAATCCAGATATATTAATAGGAGCATTTATAACCTTTGAACCGCTTATTCTATTTGATAATGACTCATACATAAATGAGAATATCGATAAAATAATGAGCGGAAAAGACCAGTACATAGATACAAGCAAATATGAAGGCCGTCTTTATGCAAAGCTTGTAAAAAGAACATACACAAATGAATATACAAACGAACCTTCAGAAACATCTGAGTATGTATTTGAAGATATAGAAGGTATAACATATATCGCAGCAACTGTTTCTGACAGCGATGGTATTTATACTGTAGCAAGTTCAAGCGATGGTATTTCTGATACTCATACAAAAGTTGCTGGTGGTAATATTCAGAGAGAAATTAGTTTGGAAGGAACAATTTATTTATCTATTAAGTCAACTAATAGATTATTCTATATGAATCCTGTATATCAGGATACTAAAGGAAATGTTTATGTAGTAACAGGCAGCGGATATTTACGAGGTGTATCAGAGTTTGAAGGCTCAGTATTTTCGCAAACTCTGGAAGATAGTAAGACTATAACGGAAAACGGAATAACCAAGACTCAAAAGTCTTCGATCAAAATATCTATCTCATATATACACTCACCTTTTAAGATAAGCATTTATCAGATGGATAAAAACAATTCAAAAGTTAAATATGACGAATATATTCCAAATGAAGTGCCGGATAAAATATCTCTTGATTCAGACACAGATTACATCATAGTTGAAACGCATAAGTATAATGACGAAAACAATCTGGTAATATCAAGAGAAATCCACGATAAAGATGAAGATTACATAAACACCTTCTATTGCATGGAAAATGGTATTTGCTCAAAAAAATATGTTAAGCTCATATGGCAGATAGATTAAAAAAACAATGAATAAAATCGTAATATTAGCTAAAGCAAAGGAACCATAACCGGTTCCTTTGCTCTTAATCCATTTAGTAATTCACTCCGCTACATTTATTAAATAAGTGAACTACATATAAAATTGAATTACCGAGTATTCCTTTTTAATATCCTGATTATCCTAATATCTTCTTAAGATCCTCTTCAGGTGTGGATATCGGGGAAACTGAGAAATTTTTAACCAGATAATCCAGTACATTGGAAGAAATAAAAGATGGTAGTGTAGGCCCTAAATATATATTCTTTATACCTAAGGCAAGTAATGTTAACAGTATGCATACAGCTTTTTGCTCATACCACGAAAGCACCAATGTAAGAGGAAGTTCATTAACACTACATCCGAATGCTTCAGAAAGGGCCACAGCCACTTTTATTGCACTGTATGCATCATTACACTGACCCATATCCATTATTCTTGGTAAGCCTTCAATATCACCTAAATCCAAATCATTGAATCTGTATTTCCCGCAAGCTAAAGTAAGAATTATGGAATCTTTAGGAGCCTGCTTTACAAAATTCGTGTAATAGTTACGTCCTGTTTTTGCCCCATCACAACCGCCAACTAAGAAGAAATGACTTATTTTACCCTGTTTAACAGCATCAACTACTTTGTCAGCTACAGATAAAACCGTACCATGACCAAAGCCTGTTGTCAGAACAGAACCGCCATTAATCCCTTTTATAACATAATCTTCTTTGTATCCACCTAATTCAAGCGCTTTATTTATAACCAGGGTAAAGTCCTTGTCCTCCCCTATATGAACCATGTTGGGATACTGGACAACTTCAGTTGTAAAAATCCTATCAGCATAATTATCCTTTACAGGCATTATACAATTGGTAGTAAATAATACAGGAGCAGGAATATCTTTAAATTCCTTTTGCTGGTTCTGCCATGCTGTACCGAAATTACCTTTAAGGTGAGTGAATGCTTTAAGCTTTGGATATCCATGAGCAGGAAGCATCTCACCATGAGTATAAATGTTGATTCCTTTTCCTTCTGTCTGCTTTAGAAGAATATGCAAATCTTTTAAATCATGTCCAGATATTACAATAAAAGGGCCTTTTTCAATTGTCATTGGAACTTTTATCGGAACTGGAGTACCATAAGTTTCCGTATTAGCCTTGTCCAGAAGTTCCATGCATTTTAAGTTAACCTTCCCTGTTTCCATAACTATAGGCAGAAGATCATTCATATCCCAGTCTTCGCCTAACACGAACATTGCTTTGTATATAAATTCAGTTACTTCATCATCTGTATAGCCTAAAACCATTGCATGATATGCATACGCTGCCATACCTCTTAAACCAAGCAGTATCAACGATTTCAATGAGCGGATATCTTCATTATCTTTCCAAAGATTAGATACATCATAATCCTCACTCTTTGAACAGTCTGATGAACAGAATGCGCATTGAGGTGCAAGAAGATTTTTTTCATCATGAACTTTATCAATAAGTTTATTAATAGATTCATCATCAAAGTTCACATTGGTTATTGTTGTAAACAAACCTTCAAGCATAACCCTGTCAGTTGATATATACGAGCCGTTTGATACAGCTGCTCTAGCTAACCCTATAAGGGCTCCTGTTAACTCATCCTGTAAATTTGAAGTGCTTGCTTCTTTTCCGCAGACTCCTTTTTTACCTTCACATGCAAAGTTTTTTGCTGTCTGTTCGCACTGGAAACAAAACATATCTGACATATACAATCCTCCTTATTCTTCTATTTCAATAACAGAAACAGGACATCCTTCTGCTGCTTCTCTTACTAACTCTTCATTAGTTTCGTCTACTTCTCCACATACTTCTGCTACACCATCATCATTCATGCAAAATACACTTGGGCATGTATCTGCACAAAGCCCGCAGCCTATGCATCCGTCTTGATCAATTGTTACTTTCATTTTTCTCTCCTTTAATTATATTTTCTATTTAAGTAGTTATTATATCTTAATAATAGCAATTTATTTATCTAATTCAAAATCTATATCTATTAACCATACAACTAATCGAGTATCCTGCCGTCAGAAGATATGGTAACTGACTGCCATGGTATCATTTTATCGCATGATTTCAAAGCCTCTTTAGCTGCGTATTCTAATCCTCCACAGCATGGCACTTCCATGCGTGCGATAGTTACGCTCTTTATATTATTACGCTTTAGTATTTCTGTTAATTTTTCTGAGTACTGTACAGAATCAAGCTTAGGACACCCTATTACGGTTATCCTGTTTTTTATAAAATCCTCATGAAAATTGGCATAAGCATATGCTGCACAATCAGCAGCTATAAGTAAATGTGCATTGTTGAAGAACGAAGCTTCAACAGGTACAAGCTTTAGCTGAACCGGCCACTGCCTGAGTCTGCTTGTTAAAGGAGTACATGATTCACATGAACTGGTTTCTTGAACATTTCTATCATGTGTTTTTGCTACGCTTCCCATACAACTGCATGAAGCCTGAGGAACTGCTCTTGCTTTCTCTTCTCTTTTTTTCTTTGCATCTACAGCAGCCTGATTATATGGTTCTGCTTCCCTTTGCTCAAAAGTAATAGCGCCTGTAGGACATGCAGGAAGACAATCACCTAATCCGTCACAATAATCATCCCGAATTAGTTTTGCTTTTCCGTTAACCATACCAATCGCACCCTCATGACAGGCTTTCGCGCATAGTCCGCATCCATTACATTTTTCCTCATCAATTTTTACAATCTTTCTTATCATAGTCACTTATATACCTTTCATTTAAACAGCATAAATAATCTTCTATGCAAATTTATCACTTATAGCCATAATCGTCTGTTGCAATTGCAACATATATAGTTTAATATTATATATATATTAAATCGTTACAAGGTGAAAAATGACAACCCCATTATATGAAGATTTATCAAAAAATGTTGAGCTTTTCAGAAACATTGAACCTGACTGCCTCAAGAGCATGCTATCATGTCTTGGTG